>DQTF01000166.1 GCA_015662935.1 Crocinitomicaceae bacterium
TCCCCCACAAATTAAACCGTAGATACTTTGGTAATAAGGTTTTTGATAGATTAACACTTGCAATTGCGAAATCTTACTGGTAATTTGTGGGGGAACCAGACTAAATAACGTATATGATTACCCTGGAAAACTTCTTAAAGTAGAAGCTAGCCATTTGTCTTCAAATATTTTTATCCATAAAGAGAGTTGTTGTTGTGATAACTATTCTGTGTTTACAATATTTAGTATTAATTTTGATAACCGTCTTGTAAAGAGAAGAATAGAATATCATTCCGACACAAAAATTAGTGTTTTTTCAGAATTAAAAGAAAAGCAAATTTCAGGAGTACTGAGATCAACACCTGTTGTAAATGATAATCTTTATCAAGACCCTTGTGTATCACAGAAAATTATTGGGAATCAAATATTAGAAATTAATGACGCGAAAGTGGTCGTTCTTGACTGCAAAAAAGATTGGCTTTTAGTTCTTCACAATAAAGATAATGAACATTCTATTATTGGGTGGATAAAAGAGGAATAAAACGGAATACTAAAAATGGATGAAAGTCATCACTTTTTATTTAAGGTCACTCAAGTTTAGTGAGTTTCTAACGATTTACTTAGATAAGGAAGAAGACAAAACATGAATGTTTAAGTGATTTTTAAAGCTTTTTTCATTATTTTTATCCTTCATTCTCACATCATGAAAAACAACGAAACAACCTATATATTAATTGGCGCTGGAATAATGAGTGCAACACTTGGGATTCTTTTAAAAGAATTAATGCCCGATGCAAAAATTAAAATTTACGAGCGACTTGATCGAATAGGTGCGGAAAGTTCTGATGCTTGGAATAACGCAGGAACAGGTCATTCGGCATTTTGTGAATTGAATTATACCCCAGAATTGGAAGATGGTAGTATTGATTTGAGAAAAGCGCTGAAAATTTCGGAATCATTTGAAATCTCAAAGCAAATGTGGGCTAACCTCAAAGAAAAGAATCATTTGCACCCAAAAACAGCATTCATCAATGACATCGATCACATGAGTTTTGTTTGGGGAAAAGAAAATTGTGAATTCTTAAAAAAACGATACGATGCAATGCAAAAGTATCCAGTTTTTGAAGACATGCTTTATTCTCAAGATCCGGAGCAAATTAAAGAATGGGTGCCTTTATTAATGAAAGGGAGAACAAACTCTGATGAAGTCGCTGCGACCAGAATGCCAATTGGAACAGATGTAAATTTCGGTTCTATTACAAGAGGAATGATTGAACATTTAAAATCTTGTGAGAATGTCGAGGTCCTCTTAGCTCATGAAATTAAAGACATCACAAAGAAAGGCAATCAATGGGAAATTGAAATTGAAAATTTAGAAACTGAAGATGAATTTAAGGTGACTTCTGATTTTGTTTTTATCGGAGCTGGTGGGGGAGCAATACCTCTTTTAGAGAAAACAGACATTCCAGAAGCACGAGGATTTGGCGGATTCCCTGTTAGTGGGCAATGGTTAAAATGCAACAATCCAGAAGTGATTAAACAACACGAAGCAAAAGTTTATGGTAAAGCAGAAGTAGGATCTCCACCGATGTCTGTTCCGCATTTGGACACAAGAATGATGGATGGAAAAAAGGCATTGCTTTTTGGTCCATACGCAGGATTCTCCACCAAATTTTTAAAGTACGGTTCTTATACAGACCTTCCTCTCTCTTTGGAGGTGCACAACATTTGGCCAATGCTTCAAGCAGGTTGGAAGAATTTAGCGCTGACGAAATATTTAGTTAAGCAAGTCTTTCAATCAATGGAAGATCGTTTTGAATTATTGCAAAAATACTTTCCCGAAGCAAATCTTGATGATTGGGAATTGGTCATTGCAGGTCAACGGGTTCAGATTATCAAGGACGATGAAGAGAAAGGAGGTGTTCTTCAATTCGGGACGGAGATAGTAACAGATAAAGACTTAACCTTGGCAGCATTGTTGGGCGCTTCTCCTGGAGCATCAACTTCGGTGTCGATAATGTTAGACGTACTTAAAAAATGTTTTCCTGAGCAAATGCAAACCGAAGAATGGAAGAATAAGATTAAGTCCATGATTCCGTCTTATGGAGAAAGTTTAATTGAGAATGGAGCGCTTTTACATCGTATTAGAAATCGAACAACTGACATTCTGAAATTGCAATAATAAATATGCATGCATAATTCTTTTGAATTGATTAAAAAGTCATTAACTTTGTAATAAGCTCAATCAGCTTATTACTATAGAGATTTTTTTAATGCCCAAAAAAACATTAATCATTCAAGGTGGTGGCTTTCGAACAGCTTTCAGTGCTGGAGTTCTAGATGCATTTATTGCGTCGGATTATAATCCTTTTGATTCCTTTTATGTTGTTTCTGGTGGCTCAATAGCAGTATCTTATTATCTGAGTAAGCAATATAAAAAGTGTTTCGAATCGACTTGTTTATTGGCAACAGATAAAGATTTTATGAGCTACAATAAGTTGTTGAGACAGTATGTCCTCATGGATTTAGATTATTTCCATGTCGTTGCTTCGGAAAAAGTACCTTTTGATATTAGTGCTACGATGCAGGCTATGAAAGGTAAAAAAATGAACATCGTGATGACCAATAAGATAACTGGTCTAGCTGAATATTATCACCCAACAAAGAAAACGTGGATGGATGCAGTTATTGCTTCATGCACATTGCCTTTTGTGACGAAAGGAAAACATGTTCTTCATGATAACGAATACATGGATGGAGGCTGGAGTGACCCTTTACCGATTGAGCAAGCCGTAAAAGATGGAGCAAGTGACATTACAATTATCAGAACCAGTCCAAAAGATTTGAAAGTTTCACAATCATGGACAGATAAATTCGGAACTTACGCATTTAGAGCAAACCCTAAATTACAAGCTTGCTTTGAAAACAATCATCAGAAATACAATGATTCCATTGATTTTATCAACTCGAAACCGAAAGGAGTGAAAATTCAGCAAATTGCACCAGAAGTTCCTTTGCAAACGGGAACCTATTCTAATTCAATCTCATTATTAGAGAAAGACTATCGACATGGTGTAGCATTAGGGTTAGATTTTCTGCAGTCACTCAAAAAATAAGTTTCTTTTTAGAGTCTTCAATTTGCCGTTTCACATCTTTCCTTATTTTTGCACAAAACAAACAATATGAAAGCATATGTATTTCCAGGTCAAGGAGCTCAATTCGTAGGGATGGGTAAAGACCTTTACGATAATAATTCCATAGCAAAAGAAATGTTTACTAAAGCTAATGAAATACTTGGTTTTGATATAACAGCAATCATGTTCTCCGGGACAGACGAAGAATTAAAGCAAACGAAAGTAACGCAACCAGCCATCTTTTTACATTCTACTATTTTGGCAGCATGTTTAGGTGATTCATTTCAACCAGATATGGTAGCTGGACATTCTTTAGGAGAATTATCGGCTTTAGTTGCAAACAAGGCACTTAGTTTTGAAGACGGATTGCGCATTGTTTCAAAAAGAGCATTAGCGATGCAAGAAGCTTGTGAGAAAGAGCCTTCAACTATGGCTGCCATCATTGGTTTGGATGATGAGGTAGTAGAAAAAGTATGTGAAGAGGTTGATGGAATTGTGGTTGCTGCGAATTATAATTGTCCCGGGCAATTGGTTATTTCGGGTGCGTTTTCAGCAGTTGAGAAAGCATGTGAAATGTTGACAGAAGTCGGTGCAAGAAGAGCTTTGATGTTACCTGTTGGTGGTGCTTTTCATTCTCCATTAATGGAATCTGCAAGAGAAGAATTAGCAGCTGCAATTGATGCAACAGAATTTAGCGAACCAACTTGCCCTGTTTATCAGAATGTACCAGCGAGTGCTGTTTCTGATTCTGCAGACATAAAAAAGAATTTGGTAGCGCAATTAACCTCTCCAGTTAGATGGACGCAAACCATGCACGCCATGATTGCTGATGGAGCAGAAGAAGTAATTGAAGTTGGACCTGGTAAAGTGTTGCAAGGTTTGTTTAAGAAAGTAGATCGTAAATTCCCAACTTCTAGCGCAGAAATTTAAGGTAATAAAAAGTATAGAATGAGAGAGGCGTGATTATTTGCACCTCTTTTTTTATGGAATACTGTTTTGTGTTGCATCTATTAAGAGAACACAAAATTTATAATTATGAAAAAAATCACAACAATCTTGACAATATTTTTATTCTCAGGAGCAACATTTGGACAAGATAACCTTGGAGAGGTGATCGGAGAAGTAGTAGAGAAAGGAACAACTATTCCTGCATATGGTGCACATATTTTTATCAATGATAATGGTGCAAAGTATAATGCTCTTGCGGATGCAGATGGACGTTTTAGAATTAGTGCAATTCCAGCAGGTACGTATGTAGTGAATATCCGATACAAAGGAGACACACTTGAACAAAGAATAATTGCAGAAGTTCCAATGGATGGTTTTGAAAACTTAGGAGTGATTCATTTTTATTCAGACGTTTTAGAAATTGACGTGATGGATGCTACTTATGACCGAAATGCTATCAGATTAATTAAAGGTAATCTTCCAGTTGTTACACTTACGTCTGAAGAAATTGTGCGTTCTCCAGCTAAAACAAACATCAAAGACTTAATTAACTCCATGTCTTCCGATGTAAGAATGACTGGCGATGGTGAGCTTGTTTTTAGAGGTGCAAGAAAAGGAGATATGCTTTATTTAGTAGATGGTGTAAAAACATCAACGATTAGCAATGCACCTAGTTCAGCTATTGGTCGAATGATGATTTATTCTGGAGGTTTACCAGCAAAATATGGAGACACAATGGGTGGTGTTGTGATCATGGAAACAAAAAGCTATTTTGACTTATACAGAGGTTGGGAGGCTTCGCAAATTAGAGCAGGGAAGATGTAGGTTGAGAAATATTAAAAACAAGTACGGGCTGGTCACGACCAGCCCGTACTTGTTTTTAATATTTTCTTTCTCATAGCATTACTTAATTCCCTTCAAAAACTCCTTCAAATTCTGCTCATTCTCCTTTTTCAAAATCATCAATTTATCAGCTGATTGAATGACAATGTATCCGTCCAAGCCATCAATCAAAGCTGTTTTTCCATTCGGAATATTGATGATTGAGTTGGAAGTATTAAAAACGGATATTTTATCACCAACCAAGGCATTATTTACTTCGTCTTTTTTCAAATGTCCATCTAAACTTCCCCAAGTTCCTAAATCTGACCAATCAAAATTAGCAACAATTACATCTATGTTTTTTGCATGTTCCATGATGGCAAAGTCAATAGAGATATCCTCGCATTTTGCAAAGGCAACATTCACCATGTCTTGTTCATTGGCAGAATTATAGAGGTTGAGATTATTGGTAAATAAAAGGTGTAAACCCGGTTGAAATTCTCTCAAAGCAGTTATCACAGTACTTGCTTTCCAAATAAATATTCCTGAATTCCAAAAGAAGTTACCCGCAGAAAGAAATTGCTCTGCAGTTGCTAAATTTGGTTTTTCTCTAAATTGTTGTACTTCAAAAGTTGCATTGGGAGCACTTTCGGAATTTGAATCAACCTCGATGTAGCCATAACCTGTATCTGGTCGAGTAGGAGCAATACCAATCGTTGCGATTCTTCCTTTTTCTGCAGAAGCAATGGCTGTGTTAATTGAACCTGCAAAATTCTCCGTTTGAATAATTAAATGATCGGCTGGAGAAATAATCAAGTTTGCATCAGGGTTTAAATCGTAAATTTTACCTGCAGCATAAGCAATGCAAGGGGCAGTGTTTTTTCTTTCTGGCTCTGTGAGAACTTGATCGGGAGAAAGGTTTGGTAGTTGTTCTAAAACCATTTCTTTGTAATTCTCATTGGTCATTACGTAAATATTCTCATTGGGAGAAATAGCAAGTAATCGTTCGTAAGTCATTTGAATTAACGACTTCCCAATTCCCAAAACGTCTAAAAATTGTTTTGGATTTTCTGGAGTTGACAAAGGCCAGAATCGACTTCCAATTCCTCCTGCCATGATGATGCTGTAATTATTTTTCATTATTTTTTTCTTGATTTTAAGAATAAAAGACTTAACATCTAATTTTCTTTTATTTCTTTCACTTTTGCTAGTGCGTGTATGAGATAATCTCTTTTCGTTGTTGTTTCTTTGCAGAGAAAACGTGTTCTACGCAAGTTTCCTTTCTGAAATACTTTATTATTGAGTGCAAAAATACTGTTTTTATCTAACTCTTCTAGAAGTGTTGTTCCGTTAGATGTTACATCGTATTTTATAAGAACGCGTTGCAATGTTACGTCAGAACAGGAAGATGCTTTTACATTGACCAGTGATTTTAACAAAGCGTCTTCAATATCATTGGGCAACTTCTTGCTTTCAATAAGTGGGTACATTATTTCTGTGTAGTGCTGTTTCCATTCTTTTCCATGTGCTCGAATTCTACCGCCATGTTTGTTATGGGCAATGAGGTGTGCAAACTCGTGCAGTGTTGTGATTAAGAAAGAATAAGGATTCAAATCTCTATTGATGGTGATGATGTGCTTTTCACCTCTTCTTCCTGCCCTAAAGTCTCCTAATTTTGTTTTTCTAGGACGAACGATTTTAAAACGAACTTCATTCTCCTGAATAATGGAGACAACATAATCCAAGAAGTCCTGGGGTATGTACTTCTCAAAGAATGAATGATATTTCGTTAAAACCTGCATTTCAGGCTTAAAAGTAATGATTGTTTGGAATTCTCACCGAATAAATTGCTAGCAAAAAAAATACAATTAACTTTACGTCTGTTGAAAAAGATGTTTTCAAATATCGGCAAGTTTATGCACATGCTTTGGGTGGTGTTCTCTAAACCTGAAAAGGCTGGGGTTTTCCGCAAGCGCTTATTTGAAGAAATTCAATTGATTGGAATTAATTCTATTCCTATTGTTGCGTTAATGTCAACTTTTATGGGTGGGGTTATCGCTTTGCAGACGGCATCTAACATGGATTCACCTTTTTTACCAGAATACACAATCGGATATATTACGCGTTCAAGTACCATTTTAGAATTTTCTCCAACAATTATTTCCTTGATTTTAGCAGGTAAAGTAGGTTCTAATGTTGCGTCAGAAATTGGCACAATGAAAACTACAGAACAAATTGATGCATTAGAAATAATGGGAGTCAATAGTTTATCACATTTAATTTTACCAAAGATACTAGGTGCAGTATTGTTTTTTCCTGTTCTCATTATTTTCTCAATGGGGTTAAGTCTTGTTGGTGGATGGCTTTCTTTAATGCTTGCAGGTTTGTCTTCAACAGAAACATACGTCATTGGTCTTCGTTCATTCTTTGAATTCTCCAATATCGTTTATGCGCTGACTAAGACGGTTGTATTTGCATTCTTAATTGTTTCAATTTCGTCTTATTACGGTTATTATACAAAAGGTGGTGCGCTTGATGTTGGCAAGTCTGCAACCAAAGCTGTTGTAAGTGCCAGTGTTGCGATATTGGTGGCCAACTTCTTCTTAACACAAATGATTCTGTTATGATAGAGGTTAAGAATATTAACAAATCATTTGGTGATAATCATGTGCTTCATGATATCAATGCTAAATTTGAGAAAGGAAAAGTCAATTTAATTATTGGTCAATCTGGACAAGGTAAATCTGTTTTAACAAAGTGTATCGTTGGATTACATCAGCCTGATACAGGTTCTGTTTCTTATGACGGAGTTGATTTTACTCATCTTGATCGCTTGGAGAAAAAAGAGATTCGTAAACAAATCGGAATGTTGTTTCAAGGTTCTGCATTATTTGATTCAATGACGGTAGAAGAGAACATCATGTTTCCTTTGACAATGTTTACGAAGATGACTAAAAAAGAAAAACTCGATAGAGTCAACTTTTGTTTAGAACGAGTCAACTTAACAGGAACGAACACCTTATTTCCAGCAGAATGCTCTGGAGGGATGCAAAAAAGAATTGCGATTGCTCGAGCGATCTCTATGAATCCAAAGTATTTATTTTGTGACGAACCGAATTCTGGATTAGATCCAAAAACAGCCATTGTTATTGACAACTTAATTCGTGAGATTACTTATGAATATGATATCACAACAGTTGTCATCACGCATGACATGAACTCTGTGATTGAGATTGGGGATACAATTTTGTTTATTCATAATGGACGAAACTGGTGGATGGGTGACAGAAAAGAAATCATTACAACTGATAATAAAGAAATTTCTGAATTCGTTTATGCATCTGATTTTATGCAAGAGATTCGAGCATCGATGCAAGATAAGCGGAAGTAGTTGTTAATTAATAGTCAGTAACTGGAAGTGTTGAGTAGGTTTTGTTTTTTCTCACTTCTCATCCAAAAACTTCTGATCCAATTTCTTTTTTGATTTAACACCTAATTCTTTTAGTTTCTCAGCAGAACGAGTAAGATTTCCTTTTCCATCTGTTAATTTAGACATGGCATCATCGTAGGCTTTCTGAGCATCTTGTTGTTTGGCTCCAACCTTTTCTAAGTCAGCAACAAATCCAACAAACTTATCATACAAACGACCTGCTTGTTCTGCAATTTCAAAAGCATTTTTATTTTGACGTTCTTGCTTCCATAAACCTTCAACTGTTTTTAAGGTTGCCAAAAGAGTAGAAGGAGTAACAATGACAATCTTGCGCTTCCAAGCTTCTGCGTATAAATTAGGCTCTTCTTTCACAGCTAAAGCAAATGAAGATTCGATGGGCATAAATAGTAAAACAAAATCTGGAGAAGTGATTTCTGGAATGTTTGCGTAGTCTTTTTCTCCCAAACCTTTGATATGCGCTTTGACAGAAATGATGTGATTGGAAAGTGCGATTTTTTTCTTGTCAAAATCTTCTTCGTTGATATATTGTTCGAATGCTTTTAAAGATACTTTAGAATCGATGATGATTTGCTTGTTGTCTGGAAGTTGAATCACAACATCAGGACGAAGTAATTCTCCGTCGTCATTTCTAAAGGATGCTTGAGTTGTATATTCACGACCTTTTTCTAGTCCA
>DQTF01000136.1 GCA_015662935.1 Crocinitomicaceae bacterium
CGTGAGCTTGATGTGCTGGCCAAGCTGATAATGGAATTTGAATTTCTTGCGTGTTACCTGTATTCCCTGGTGGAGTATGACAAATAGTGATTTTATACTCTTCCTGAACCTCATCCTCAGAATCACCTTCGTCATTGTCATCTTGGTCATCGTCATGACCTTCGTTAGAGATATCTTCTTTGATTATTCTTCTAATTCTAATTAACTCTAAAACTTCACCGCAATCATTCGTTGCAATTAGTTGAATAGTATTAGTCCCTTCAATTAATGTTACATTTACTTGAAATATTTTAGTGGAAGAATTAAAAGATCCTCCTCCTAAATTTACTCCATTTACTACTAGTTGAATTTGATTTCGATTCGTTATGTTCTGCATGACAGCTTTTACTAAAATAACCTCATCTTGAGTCGAAGAAATTGTTGGTAAAACAACTGTAATAATAGGTTCTTTACATGTTGAGAAGTCAATGTTAATTTGTTGACTTGAATTACCACAATCATTTGTTGCAACAATTTGAATATTGTTGCTTCCTTCTTTTAAAACTATATTTGTCTCAAACACCCTTGTAGAAGGGTTAAAGCTGCCTCCGCTAACAACAACACCATTCACGACCAATTTGATTTGGTTGATTGCTGTTATATTAGATAGCTGTGCCTTAATTGTAGTTGTACCAACTTCTGTTGCGAAATTATTCTGAGAAAGTAACGTAACTGCTGGTAAAGAACAAGGAACGTACTCAATTGTTACTGTTTCTGCATCAGAACCACACTCATTGCTTGCAAAAAGCTCAAATGTATTGGTGCCTTGTGATAAATTAACCGTTCCTTCAAAAGAGTTAGAAGTAATGTTATATGTAAAACTTCTGTTCATTCCGTTCAATCTAAAACTGATATTGTTTTGATTAACAACATTTAATATCGTTGCGCGAAAAGTAAACGTTCGCTTATCAACCAATTGAGAATTACTATTATTAAGAATAGAAATAAATGGACTTACACAGTTGGCATAAGTAACATTTATTATTTGTTCTACTGTTCCGCAATCGTTACTTGCTACAATTTTTAACGTATTAATGCCTGCTTTCAAAGCTGTGTTACTCGAAAAATTACTAGTGGTAGCATTATAAACGAAGTTGTTCGTTCTTGTTCCGTTTACGAAGTAATTAACAACCGTTGCATTTACAACATTTGCATTCACCAAAATATTCTGTCGGTCCACTGAGACACCATTCCCTTGTGGCTGAACAAATCCTATTGACGGAGCTGTACAGTTAACGTAGTTTATTGTTAACGTTTCTTCATCATTTCCACAAGCGTTTCCAGCATTAATTCTTATCGTATTATTTCCTGGAGAAAGCAAAATCGTACTTTCAAAACGTTCGTTATTTCTATTGAATAAAAAATTAGTTGACTGGTGTCCATTCACAGAAAAAGTAATGTTTTCTCGTCCTGCTAATTCTGAAATTCTACCTTTCACCAAAAACTCATTCGAATAAACAGTTATTGTTCTATTTCTTGGAGAAGAAATGCTAATGATTGGCGAATTACACTCAACTGTGTTTCCTCCAGTATTTACATTATTGGAATTGCTCCCTCCTGAATTGACATCAGCGACACCTTCTACTCGTCTTCTAATGTTAAATTTTAAATACGCATTGGTATAATGGTAGATGTCATTTGTAATTCCCCATCTTTTAGTTGGGTCGGTGTATCCATCAAATACATCTTTCATTGCGAAAGTTGTTCTATGTTCAAACCCAATAGAAAACCTTGGTGAAACTTGGTATCCAAGACCAAATCCAAGACTTGGAACAAGGTCTGCGTTAAATCTACTTTGCGAAGATCCGTCAAGAGCAAGGTCATAGTTCTTGTCAGAAATGTCTCTTAACTCAGAACGTGTAATTCCATCTGGGGAATAGTTGTAAATAAATTCGTCCAAAGTTAAAGTATCTTCATATAGCAAGTTTCCTTTGGTTTGATTAAAGCTAATTCCAATCCCACCAAAAATATAAGGATCCCATCCTGTATTCTCGCGAATTCCATTTGCATGAATCACTAATTCTAGACCTAACTCATGTACTTTGGTTTGAAAATTATTGATCGTGTATCCTAGTGTATCGTACTTTTGACTGACAATACTTGTTGCATCATAGTTCAGCAAAGAAGTTGTATCATAATCTTGACCTTTCCAGTTTCCACCAAGGTATCTACCTCTAAGGTCAAAACTTACTTTTTTTCCATAATTATAGTTGAATGATTTACCAACGATGATTCCCCAAGCTCCACCGAACTTGTTTTTTACATCTGTCGTATTCCAAGTTGCTCCAGCGTTTATACCCCAAAACCATTTTGAATCTGTGTCATAATCAAGTCGTTGAGCATTCACACTGTTAATGATCAACACGAGAAATCCGAGAGTAATTAATTTTTTCATAAGCTATATTATTATGGTTGTCTCTTTAAAGCTTCTATTTTTATGCCAAAAACTTAAAAAAGTCAACTCTTGAGTGCTTCTTCTTTCTTTTCGCTTGGCAAAATTATCTTATTTTTGCTGAAAACACTAGTTAATCGTGTTATATTCGTCTATGAAGCAAATTGTTGTCTTATTTATTCTATTCTTGTTCATGGGTCAATTCTCTATTTCTCAAGTTGCAAATAATAACTGTGCTAACGCAATTGAATTGTGCCCTAATGTTACGGAGGCTTCAACAAACATTAATGCAAATACTACTTTTTGTACGGGTTGCGAAGATGATTTTAATTTTTGCTTTCCAACCAATAATACCGTTTGGTTTTCTTTTACCACCAATGCAACTGGAGGAAATGTTCAAGTCGATTTTTCTAATCTCGTTTTTGCAATCAATCCAGGGCAAGGTTTAGCTATTCAAGCGACAATCATTCAAGCAACAGCGCCTTGTAGCTCAGGAAGTTATACGCAAATTGGAAATTGTATTTCTACCACAAACGCAAATTTCACTTTGACAGCAACAGGACTTCCTGCTAACACTTTATACTATGTAGTTGTTGATGGTGACAACACCGGAGCGGGTATTACACAAGCCGCCGAGTGTTCTTTTGATGTGGTTGTTTCTGGTGTTGGCGTTTCTCATTCTACCCCAACAATACAGGTTAATAGTAGCAACCTTTCTATTTGTGAAAATGATGTCGTAACCTTTTTAGCAAACTCAACTAATTGCCCAAACATTGGTGATTTTAACTGGTATATAAATGCTAGTTTAGTTGCTGTTACCACAGACTCCACCTTCTCCACCTCAGAACTTTCAGATGGAGATGTAGTAACTGTTGAGACGTCCTGCTACCTTCTTTGTACTGAGATAATCAATATAAGTACTGCCCCTTTTACCGTTTATTCTTTTCTCGTTGATGCAGGTCCGGATTTAACCATTTCTCCGAATATTGCAACAACCATTAACGGAACAACCTCTGCTCCTAGTTATAACTGGAGTCCTGGATTTCTTTTTAGCGACCCGAACTCTTTAAATACAATTGTTACCACAGATCAAACAATAACTATCACTTTGACAGCAACAGAAAATGGATGTACTTTATCCGATGATTTAGTTCTAACTGTCACTTCAGGTTTAGACATTCCGAATACTTTTTCTCCAAATGGAGACGGCACCAATGAGAAGTGGATTATTCAAGGAATTGAATCTTACCCCGATTGTAATATCAAGATTTTTACTCGCTGGGGGCAAGAAGTCTTTTTTGCAACGGGTTATAATGATGAAAAAGCGTGGGACGGATCAAAAAAATCTGGCTTAGCAGCAGAAGGTGTTTATTTTTACATTCTCGATTTAAATGATGGGAATTCTCCATTAATTAAAGGATCATTAACACTTATTAGATGATTCAAAAAACCTTACTTCTTGTTCTTTTAATTTCATCACAGAATCTATTTTCACAACAACTTCCGCAATATTCTCAATGGTACGCAAATCAATTTGTAGGCAATCCTTCGCATGCTGGAATCAAAAGATGTATAGATGTTCACACGCTTTATAGAAATCAATGGGTAGGATTTAGTGGAGCTCCAAAAAGTGGGTTTTTAACGGTTAGTATTCCACTTTACAAACAAAGAAAACAATATTTATCTGCTAGACATGGCACAGGCTTTAAGTTTGAAAGAGATGAGATTGGTCAGTTTAGCACCAGTCGATTAAACATTGCTTATGCTGCGCATTTTAATTTTGATAAATACAAGCGCTTATCTTTAGGTTTATATGGGGGGGTTGTGCAAATGGGTTATAACCCTGCAACCGTTCATGTTGCAAATATTGACCCAGCAGTTCTTTCAGAAGCTTCTATAGTTGCTCCTGACGCTTCGTTTGGAACTTGGTTCAATGACCAAAACTACTTCGTAGGTTTATCCTTATTGAACTTAATACCAACGAAATGGAATAACGTAGGGGTTAATTCAAAGAATTTTACGCATATTAATTTAAACGCCGGCTACCGTCTTGGAGCCAATGATAACATGTCTTTTATTCCTGCATTTATGTTGCGTGTTCCAACAAGAGGGAAGGCAAACATTGACCTAAACCTACTTTGGGATTATAAAAACACCTTAAGCTTAGGTTTGGGGTATCGAAGTACAGATGCGCTTATAGCCTTTGTTTCTATTAAGATTAATTCTCAGTTTGCCTTAAATTATTCCTTTGATTATACCTTGTCTGACATTCAAAAAGCAGCGAAGAATACCCACGAAATTTCTATTCGTTTTTCTACTTGCAAGATTAAAAAAGAGCGTACAGCAAGCTGTCCTTTGTTTTAAAAAGAGCTTTCTTAACCTATCGATGTGTATAAAAACAACTGCATTGATAGATATTGCAACATAGTTCTCAGCATCTTTGTTAAAAATCTAAGGTTATGAAATTTTTAGGAGGAGTCTTTTTATTGGTGTTGCTCATTTCTTCTTGTGTTCCAGCAAATAAATACAATGAATTGGTCGAGAAAGAAAAATTATGTTCAGAAGAATTAAATAAATACAAAACTTCGGCACTTAATGCTCAAGCAGAAGCCGCGGACTTTAAATCAAAACATTCTCTATTGACGAAGCAAGTTTCACAATTAAAGTCAGACACCACAAAACTTGGTGCTGATTACAGAACGATGTATGCAAAATATGCAAAACTGGCGCAGATCAATGAATCACTAGAAACAACTTACAATAAACTCCGTTTAACTGGAGCAAAAGAAAGTGCCCATCTTCATTCTGACTTAGAATCAAAACAAATTGAACTACAAAAGAAAGAAGATGCATTACTTAAGCTTGAAAAAGAATTGCTTGAAAAACAAGCATTATTAGTAGAACGAGAACAAAGGGTGAATGAGCTTGAAACAATTATCAGAGAGCAAGATGAAGCAACGCAACTTTTAAAAAGCAAAGTGGCAAATGCATTAAAAGGGTTTGCTAATAAAGGTTTAAAGGTTGAAGAAAAAAACGGAAAAATTTATGTGAGTTTGGAGGCTAAATTGCTTTTCAACTCCGGTAGTACGTCCGTTGAAACTGAAGGACAAGAAGCCTTAATAGATCTTGCAAAGGTTTTAGAAACGGAAAAAGATTTAGAAATAATTGTTGAAGGACACACTGATACCGATAAAATGGCTGGAACGAAGCACCCAAAAAACAACTGGGAATTATCCGTTCTACGTTCCACATCTGTGATAGAAATTATGTTGGCTAATTCTGACATTAATCCAACACAACTAATGGCAGCAGGTCGTTCAGAGTTTATTCCTGTTGACCCAAATGATAAAGCAAAGAACAGAAGAATTGAAATAATTATTTCTCCGAATCTTAATGCTCTGTACGAAATTATTGGAAGATAAAATATATCGTTAAATCAGTCTGCCTTGGATAAATTCTTTCTTCTATTTTGCTACATTTGATTTATGACAGCAAAGAGTGAAGAAATTAAATTGAAGTTGAGAACACTTCCAGAAAAACCTGGGGTGTATCAGTTTTATGACTCTTTAGACAAAATTCTCTATGTTGGAAAGGCTAAAAACCTTAAAAAACGAGTTTCTTCCTACTTTAATAAAACGCAAGAATATGGCAAAACCAGAGTTCTTGTTCGTCAAATCGTTGACATTAAATACATTGTTGTTGATACAGAATTAGATGCTCTTTTACTAGAGAACAACCTCATTAAAAAATACCAGCCTAAATACAATATTCAGTTAAAAGACGATAAAACTTATCCTTGGATATGTATTAAAAACGAAGCCTTCCCTCGTGTATTTACCACTCGGAGAATGATAAAAGATGGTTCAAAATATTTCGGTCCTTATCCCAGTGTTAAGGTTGTAAACACATTACTATCTTTCATTCGTGATGTTTATCCGTTGCGAAATTGCTCCTTAGATTTGTCTAAAAAGAAAATAGCCGAAGGGAAGCATAAGGTTTGTTTAGAGTATCACATTGGTAACTGCAAAGGAGGATGTGAAGGCAAAGAAACGGAAGAGGAATACGCACAATACATTCAAGAAATAGAGCATATTGTAAAAGGAAATATAGGTGAAGTAATTCGATCTCTCAAATACAAAATGCTGGACTATTCTAAGATCCTTCAATTTGAAAAAGCGCAAGAAGTTAAGGCAAAAATTGAAACGATTAATCGATACAAGGCAAAATCTACTGTTGTTTCACCAACAATTTCTCAAGTAGATGTGATCACGGTTTTGCAAGATGTGAAAAGTGCTTTTGTCAATTATCTAGCAATCAACAATGGAGCAATCATTCATGGATTTACCGTCGAGGTAAAGAAGAAGTTAGAAGAAACGAGAGCGGATATCATCAGTTATGTTCTTCCAGAGATGAGAGAACGGTTCAAAAGCATTACCAAGGAGGTTTTAATAGAAGAGGAAATTGACCTTGAACTCGATGAAGTTTCTTTCTTCGTACCGCAAAGGGGGGATAAAAAAGCATTGGTTGACCTTTCTAAACGTAATACTAAATTCTTCCGTTTAGAAAAGTTGAAGCAGGAGAAAATCAAAAACCCTGAGCGACATACCGAGCGGATTTTAGAGCAAATCCGAATTGATTTTAGATTGCCAGACAAACCGGTGCATATAGAATGTTTTGATAATTCTAACCTGCAAGGAACCAACGCCGTTGCTGCATGTGTCGTTTTCAGAAATGCAAAGCCAAGCAAAAAGGATTACCGTCATTTTAACATCAAAACCGTTGAAGGGCCAGATGATTTTGCATCTATGGAGGAAGTCGTTTACCGCCGATATAAGAGGTTGTTAGCAGAAGAACAGTCATTACCTCAGTTAATTATTATTGATGGAGGAAAGGGACAACTAAGTTCTGCACTTATTGCATTGGAAAGGTTAAACTTGAGAGGTAAAATTGCAATCGTTGGAATTGCGAAGCGTTTAGAAGAGATTTTCTTTCCTGGTGATAGTTTACCTATTTACATTGACAAAAAATCGGAAAGTTTACGCGTCATTCAGTATTTAAGAAATGAAGCGCATCGGTTTGGAATCACTCACCATAGAAATAAAAGAAGTAAAGCCTCCTTGACTTCTGAAATAACGCAAATAGAAGGAATTGGTCCCAAAACACATGAAGATTTAATGAAATCACTCAAAACGATCAGCGCTATTAAAAATGCCTCTTTAGAATCCTTGCAAGCTGTAATCGGTGTTGCAAAAGGAAGGCTCGTGTTCGATTATTTTAAGAAAAATAAATAGCTTGTTAACTCTTTATTTCCATAAAATCCAGATACCTTTTTTCTTGTGTTTCAACTTGTAAAACAATTGATTGTTGCATTGCCAGTTCAATAACTTTCAGTTGCTCATTCTCTGTTAAAACCTCTTTAAAACTCTCTGGATAATAGTACACACTTGCGATTTGCATCTCGTGAATGTGCGCATACGCATCATGAATGAGTAGAGGCTTTTTGTAACCAAAAGCAACGGTCATCGCTCCTGAAATTTGACGATTAAAATATTCTTTTGCGCTTGGCGTATTGGGGTGGACAAGTGGTAAAATAGCATCACAAGCATTTACAATCGTTGCGAATTCATCATTCGAAACGAAAGAATCGTACAACTTCACTTTATCCTCCAACCCCTTCTTTGCTAACTTTTCTTTGAATGCAATTACTTCTTCATTTTTTGCTTCGCTTTTTCCTAAAAATATAAATTCAACATCCTGTTTTATACCTTCTATCATATCAACAAAACCCGATAAATCCTTTCTTCTGTTTTCAACGCCACCAATCACAACAATTCTTGTTTTTGTGTTGGATGTTTTTTCTTTCTGTTGATTGTCAAAACGAATTGGATAAAACCAATCAAAGTTTAACTTGCTGATTTTTTGTGCTTTATTGCATAGAAATTCACTTAACAAAAAGTAATTTCTGACTTTCCAACTAATCAATTTTTGCGTAAAACTTTCTTCTAATTTGATTGTTGTATGTAGAATTCCGAAGAATTGCATCTTATTGAACAAACAAATTACCGCCAAATTTCTCGCAATATTTCCATGAGCCGTGTTCAAAACAACTTTAGATGCATTGACTTTCTTCAGGTACTTTTTAATCTTTATTGCCGCTTTAAACTTGTCACTTAATTCTTCTTTAAGTAAGACAAATTGGTGATCAATGTACTTCTCAAATGTGGGGTTTCTGTCTAAAATTTCTTGTGTCGTCACAAAAGCAATGAGTTTGCTTGAAGATTTTAATGCGTGAAATTGAGTGAGCAAACATTCGTCATGTGAACCTCCAATTTCAATCAACGCCACCACTTCTTTTTTCATTCTTTGATATTAACAAACAATTATTCGTAAGCTTTTAATTATACAAAGAAACGAAAAACTATCCATCGTAAATTTGTACATGCGAATAATTCTCTTTTTAGTCATTTCCATTCTTACTTATTCTGCAAATTGTCAAACAAGTAAGACGGTTAAAGTTGTGATTGATGCAGGACATGGAGGATCAGATCATGGGAACTTAGCGCATTCATCACAACTTCTTTCGGAGAAGGAATTGAATCTAAAAATAGCTTTCTTCCTTGGTGGATATATTGAAAAATATTTGCAGAATGTGGAGGTTATTTACACGCGAACAAAAGATGTATATCCTTCACTTGATGAAAGAGTAAAAAAGGCTAACGCCAATCATGCTGACTATTTTATTAGCATTCATTGCAATCATAGTGAGCGAAAAACAGTTCGAGGAACAGAAACGCATGTACACTCAATGCACCTTTCTAAATCCGTTGCTTTTGCAAAAGAAATAGAGAAACAATTCTCGGCAAGGGCAGGGAGAAAATCAAGAGGAGTAAAAGATATGAATGATTTACAGCACACTCTGCAGGTATTGAAATACACGAATATGACGAGTGTTTTGGTTGAGTGTGGGTTTATGAGTAACGCAAAAGAAGCGCGATATTTAAACACGGTCTATGGTCAAGAAATCATTGCTTCAGCTATTTTTAGAGGATTTAGATCTACTATAGAAAAAGAGTTTCCACAGGTTTCATTTAAAAGAAAAAAAGGGCAGCCTCAAGAAACTTCAGGTTCTTACAGTATTCAAATTATGTCGTCTATTCGTGCTGTTGATGAAAAAGACCCGGTGTTTAATTCATTAAAAATGAGTGTAATTAGAACAAAACTTAAGACAACAAGGAAGTATAAATACATCTATAAAGTTGGTAGTTATGCAACTAGAAAGGATGCAAAATCAGGTCTTAAAAAGGTGCGAAATCGAGGATATAAAGATGCTTTTATTGTGTCTAATTAGTTATTCTCTCTAAAACTTTTCCTAGAAAACAATTTTTTTTTGTTTTTGCATTGCAACAATAATTTCTTTGCCTATATTTGCATTCGCTTTTCAACTATTGAATAGCAAAATTCTCCCTTAGCTCAGTTGGTTAGAGCATCTGACTGTTAATCAGAGGGTCCTAGGTTCGAGTCCTAGAGGGAGAGCAGAAAGCCTTACGGAAACGTAAGGCTTTTTTTATTGAATAAACTTAACACTCCCCCATGTAAGGTTTCCCGTTTTTTTTCGTTTATTGCCTTTATGAGAATCTTTCTGTCATTTTTTATCCTTTTTTTAAGCAGTAACTCTACTGCTAACTGCATATATGGAAACTGTGAAGACGGTATTGGAACCTATGTGAACAGTGACGGAGAGAAATACATTGGACATTGGGTGGATGGAACGCCGCATGGAAAAGGGCAAATCTTTTACAAAAACAAAAGCAATTATAAAGGTGACTTCTTTGAGGGAATAATTGAGGGGGCAGGAACTTACACCTACGAAAATGGAGATGTGTATGTTGGACAGCTTAAAAATTTCTCCAAAAGCGGAAAAGGAAAATACTCCTATGCCAATGGAAATGTATTTGAAGGGTATTACAAAAATGGAATGAAGCATGGAATGGGTATATTTTCTTATACCTCAGGAGCTGTTTATTCTGGAGAATGGAAAAATGGAATGAAACACGGCCTAGGTGAATTCGTATTTCAAAACGGAAATAAATACGTTGGCGAATTCAATAATGGAATAAGAGAAGGTCAAGGGAAGTTTATTTGGAAAAATGGTGGAGAATATAATGGAGAATTTTCACACGGAATGTTCCACGGTTTTGCAACTAGAACATATAAAAACGGTGATAAATACATCGGTCAATTTAAAAATGGACAGAAAAATGGTTCTGGAGAGTTCTATTACGCAAATGGTAATTACTACAAGGGATATTTTAAAACCGGACAAAAAAATGGGAGCGGTGTTTTTAAATGGAAAGACGGTGGTAAATACGTTGGAGAATTTTTAAACAATAACTTTCATGGGGTTGCAACTAGAAGCTATCCTAATGGGGATAAATATACTGGAGAATATGAATACAATATGAAAAATGGAACAGGAACCTACATCACAAAAGATGGTAGTTCTTACACTGGAAATTGGGAGAATAATAAAAAACATGGTGAAGGTATTTGTACTTTAAAGTCTTCTAAGAAAATTAAGTGCTTGTGGGAAAACGACGTTTTACTAGAGCATACCCGCTTGTAAATCAATTAATTATGTCTCTGTTTGTTTTCTTGGCACACTGTTTGTCTTACCTTATGTACAAACACTTAAAAACTCAAGTCATGAAAAACAACAAAAAAACAAACGCAGTTCAATTGATGTTAAACGGATCATTAGAAGCTTACTTACTATACATCCAACAATTGACATTTAAAGCAAACTAAAATGCCAGAAAGTTCAAATAGAATCAATTAAAGGTTTCAATCATACGATTTGAAACCTTTTTTTATTCCAAACTCTTTTGTTTAAGGGTTCTTTATGAACTACTGACAACATGGATATGATATAAAAGTTTTAGAGGTGGAGGAAAAGATCAAATACTCAATAAATCATTTGTTCCTTCAATCATTCGCAAAAAAAACTATCTTTACTTTTCATGAAAACTATAGAATTTGAATCCGCTCAGAATGTAAAAGTTGAGTACGAACTAGCCTCCGTTGGTCAACGTACCGCAGCAGCCATGCTAGATTTCGTTATGTTCTTTATCTATTTCATCATTTTTGGGATGGTGGTTGGTTTTTCAGGTTGGTTTCAAA
>DQTF01000168.1 GCA_015662935.1 Crocinitomicaceae bacterium
AAATCTTGCTTGATACGCTCCATCATGATATAGACACCACGATAATCGCCGTCAATAACGAGTTCACAGAAACGATAATCAGACGCATAATGACCCATTTTTCTAGCGAGGTCAAAAGTAAGTGCATTGCGAATCATTGTTTTGTCTGGATAAGGACCATTGAGAATCCAGTCGTTTTCAGCAGGCATCCCTAAAATAGCAACTTGCAGGTTTGCACCTAATGAATCTTGAGTCTCAAGGCCGTATCCTTTTTTCGGATATTGCTGTGATGTAGAACCTCTAATTTCTATTTCTATTCTGCCGTTGTAATTAGTAGGCGAATCTGTAGTGTAATTTCTAACATTGAATCCGTTGTCAATGATTTTCATTGTGCAAATGATCCTCGGATCATCTTGAATGCTTAGCCCAGAAGGAGTTGTAATAATGACAATTGGCAGGTTAGAGTCCGTCAATGTTTGTGTAACCGAAAGGTTTGTAATAGAAATAAAAAAAAGCAGAACAATTATTCTCATATCTTAAAACCAATAACTAAAACATCATCAACTTGATCGAGGTCACCTTTCCAGTCTGCAAAAGCTTTTTCAATGATGTTTTTTTGTTCTTCCATTGCTTTATTATTTATAGAAATAAGTAGTTCTCTAAACCTTTTTGCCATAAATTTCTTCCCTCTTTCTCCTCCAAATTGATCGACAAATCCATCACTAAAGATGTAGATTGAATCATCTTTTTGCAATTGAATATTATGCCCATTCAATATTTCTGATTCAATTTTTTTACCACCCAGAGAAAGTCTATTGGCTTTAAACACGAGCAATTCACCATGTCTAACAATATAAAGAGGATGATAAGCACCTGAATATTGCAATTGTAAAGTTTTCTTATGAAAAGCGCAAATTGCTAAATCCATTCCATCGTTAGAGTCAGAACTGTCTTCTTGCTTGAGGGAATCCACTATTCCATTGTTAATTTCTACAAGTGCATTTTCAGGAGAATTGACTTCTTCGGAAAGAACATGTTGGTTGATTTGAGAAATACAAATCATTGACATCAATGCTCCAGGCACTCCATGACCTGTGCAATCTGCAGCGATGCAAACGAAAACGTTATCAAAATCATGCAGCCAATAAAAATCACCACTAATAATATCCTTAGGTTGGTACATACAAAATGCTCCATTTTTAAACGTATTGTAAAGTGTGTCTAAGTCAGGCATTAATGAAGATTGAATTCTCTTGGAATAATTGATACTATCGGTAATATCTTTGTTCTTCTTGTTAATGATACTATTTGCAGTCTCAAGGTCTTGGGTTCTGTTTTGAACTTCAGTTTCTAGTTCTTGCTTGTCAGTAATTAATTTCTTCGTTCGATAAGAGGTGTATAAATAGATTCCTAAAACAATAAGAATTCCCATTAGAATTAGAAACCAAGTTGTCTTCCAAAATGGAGGTGTAATAGAGAACTTAAATTCTTTAATGTCGCTCCAAATCCCGTCTTCGTTTTGCGCTTTGAGTTTAAAGATGTAATCTCCAGGACTTAAGTTGACAAATGTTGCGGTTGTTTTGTTACTCAATGGACTCCATTTTAAGTTGGATGAACCTTCCAAATAAAAGGAATACTTCGTTTTTTCTGGAGCATAGAAACTCAATCCAATGTAGTTAAAGGTCAAGTGTTTTTCGGTGTATTCTAAAACAAGGTCTTTGTCTAATGGCAAAGGTTGGTCATAATTTAAAAGTAATTCTGTAAAATGAATGATGGGTTTGTTGAGGTTGATTTTCTCTTCTTCAGGGTTGTATTTGGACACGCCAAAAATAGAACCGACCCAAACATTATCTCCATCAACAAAGGATGCTTTTTGATTGGATTCTATACCTATATATCCGTTTGATTTATCATATACCTTGACAATGAACGTGTCTTTTTCATAGAGCGATTCTAAATCAACCTTATTCAAACCTTTGGAAGTTCCTAACCAAAGGTTTTTATTGTTGTCTATTTCTAAAAAGAACGAACTTGCAGAAGATAATCCGTTAGTAGTGTTGTATCGTTTAAAGGATGTTCCATCAAACTTTGTTAACCCGTCACTATGTGCAATCCAGACATTATTTTTGTAATCAATTTTAACATCTGTACACCTATTGTTAGGTAAACCATTATCTTCATTATAACTTGTTATTTCTTGATTTGGAGAGATTTTGAAAATACCATCATTTGTTGCAAACCAAAAATTACCCAATAAGTCTTCCTCCATAGAGAATACTCGTTTACTTTTGATTTCTCTAAGAATGGAGTAGTGGAAAGAAGAATCATTGTCAATAAAAACATATAGGCCATTGTCAGAAGTACAAACCCATGTTCTGTTTTTAGAATCGACATGTATGTCATAAACTTTTAAGCCATCCACCCTGTCAAATTTAGAGTCATCTACAAATTGTCCTTTTTTATAAATATTGACTCCTAGCTTCGATCCGATTAATAATTCATTGTTTATGAAGTGGTTTTCAAAACTGTAAATCCTTTCGTGCTTAAGTCCATCTAGAACTGTTAAATAGTTAATTTGATTGTTTTTTAATATAGAAATACCGTTTTTATGGCCACCAAACCAGTATGCACCATTGTATTTGGTTATGGCAAAAATATAACCGTTCGTTACACCATCATTTATTGTGTAATTCTCAAAAACAGACTTTTTAACTAGAAACACTCCTGCGTTCTGTGTACCTATCCATAAGTTATTTTGGTAATCTTTGTAAAAACATTCTATACCAAGTTGATTACTTGTACCACTTAAGAAAACTTCTTTGATACTTAGTTGGTCAAATTTATACAAGCCTTTAGTTGTGCCTATCCAAGTTATACCATCTTCGTCATTGTACAAAGAATGAACAAGTCCATCAGCGACATTGAATTTTTTGCTCAAGTTAGTTATTTCCCCATTTTTATAGAGATAAACCCCCTTTCTTGAACCAATAATCAATTGGTTTTTTTTATCTAAAAGCAGAGAGAAAGCAGAAATAGATTCGTTGTTTGTATTCAAATAACTAAGTTCTTCTTTATCTAAAATGGCGATTCCATAGCGCATTCCTCCAAAGTAGATTTTACCATCTTTGTCTTCTGCAATTGATCGAATGATATCTCGTTGGAATTTCTCATATTTAATATGGAGGTACTCTACATTCATACCATCGTAGGATACAACTCCTGAATCTGTTCCGATATAAATGATACCTCTTGAATCTTGAAAAATGGAATAGACTTTCTTTCCTAGGTCTTTATTTAATTTTTCTAAAGGATCAAACGTTTTACCATCGTAAAGGGAAACGCCATTTCCATAAGAACCTATCCATATATTACTATCTTTATCAACCAACATTTTTTGAATGTTGTTGGATGCTAGACCATTATCTACACTATAAGTAGAAAGAGTATTTCCGTCAAATTTGCTGATGCCAGAATTATAGGTTCCAAACCAGATGTAGCCGTTTTTATCTTGCGCAATATGTTTGACTTGATTTTGAGCTAATCCGTCTTCCAATGTGTAGTTGGAGGTGCTATAGGTTTGTCCCAAACAGAGGTTGGAAACAAATAGAACAGTAAAAAAGATTAGCAACAGTATTTTCATAATAGGATACTAATTTACAATAATTATCACTAAAAGATAGACTAAGTCCTTTGATTCAATAGAATTTCCTGTAAATTTGCAGTCATACTTATAAAGAAAGGTGGAGGGACAGGCCCTTTGAAACCTTGGCAACCTCTCATTATTCGAAAAAGGTGCCAATTCCAATCTCTAATTGAGAAAAGATAAGTTAGAGCAGAATTCTCCTTGCTTTATAGGTAACAACAATTGATTATGACAGATATAAAAGCAATTTTAAAAGATAGAATTCTTGTACTCGATGGAGCTATGGGGACAATGATTCAGCGATACGATCTCGAAGAAGAAGATTTCAGAAAAGGCTGGTTTGAAAAGCATGACTCTCCATTGAAAGGGAATAATGATCTACTTTCTCTTACGCGCCCAGATATCATTAAAGAGATTCATGCAGCTTATTTTGAGGCAGGAGCAGATATTGCAGAAACGAATACATTCTCCGGAACAACAATTGCTCAAGCTGACTACAGTCTTGAACATGTGGTTTATGATATTAACTATCAAAGCGCGAAAATCGCCAAAGAAGTTGCAGTAGAATTTACGAAAAAAGAACCTCAAAAGCCTCGATTTGTTGCAGGATCGGTAGGACCAACTAACAGAACGGCTTCGATTTCTCCCGATGTAAATGACCCAGGATTTAGAGGGATCACTTTTGATGGGTTAAGAATAGCATACAAACAACAAGTCGAAGCGTTAATGGATGGAGGTGTAGATTTATTACTCGTTGAAACAGTATTTGACACACTAAATGCAAAAGCGGCTCTCTTTGCAATAGATGAGGTTTTTGAAGAACGAAAAATGAAGTTGCCTATCATGGTTTCTGGGACAATTACGGATCAAAGTGGTAGAACGCTTACAGGACAAACGACCGATGCATTTTTAATTTCTGTATCTCACATGGATTTGTTAACTGTTGGGTTAAATTGTGCGCTTGGTGCTTCTATGATGCGTCCTTATTTACAAGTGTTGAATAAAAATGCACGATTTGGAGTGAGTGCTCATCCAAATGCAGGTTTGCCAAATGAATTTGGAGAATACGATGAAACAGCAGAGATGATGGCTGCTCAAATTAAGGATTATTTGGATGAAGGTCTTGTGAATATAATTGGAGGTTGTTGTGGAACGACTCCAGAACACATTACTGCTATTGCAGAACTAGCAAAGAATTATTCACCAAGAAAATTTGGAGAAAATGGCGAATAAACATACGTTAAAGTTATCAGGATTAGAACCGTTGATTGTTTCTCCAGAGAGCAATTTTGTAAATGTCGGAGAAAGAACCAATGTGACTGGTTCACGAAAGTTTTTGCGTCTAATCAAGGATGAATTGTTTGATGAAGCATTAAGTGTTGCAAGAGAACAAGTGGAAGGCGGGGCGCAAATCATAGACATCAACATGGATGAAGGAATGATTGATGGCAAGGAAGCCATGGTTCGTTTCTTGAACTTGATCGCTGCTGAACCAGATATTGCTAGAGTTCCTGTGATGATTGATAGTTCTAAATGGGAAATCATTGAAGCAGGATTGCAATGTGTTCAAGGTAAGGGTGTTGTCAATTCCATTTCTTTGAAAGAAGGAGAAGAGAATTTTAAGAAATACGCGCAAAAAATCAAACGCTACGGTGCCGCAGTTATCGTGATGGCTTTTGATGAAGACGGACAAGCAGATAGCTACGAAAGAAGAATTGAGATTTGCGAAAGGTCTTATCGAATTTTGGTTGATAAAGTTGGTTTTGATTGCAGTGACATCATTTTTGATCCCAATATATTTCCGGTTGCAACGGGGATGGAAGAGCATAATAACAATGCATTGGACTTTTTTAGAGCAACAAAATGGATTCGAGAAAATCTTCCTGGAGCACATGTTTCTGGTGGTGTTTCGAATGTTTCTTTTTCTTTTCGGGGTAATAATGTGGTTCGTGAAGCAATGCACGCTGCTTTTCTTTATCACGCCATTCAGAATGGAATGGATATGGGGATTGTGAATCCGTCGATGCTTGAAATTTATGACAACGTAGAAAAGAATTTACTTGAACGAGTAGAAGATGTTCTTTTGAATAGAAGAGTAGATGCAACGGATAGATTGCTAGAAATTGCAGAGAATTTTAAGGGCGAGAAAGGAAAACAACGTGTAATTGATCTTTCTTGGCGAGAGAAAGAGGTAAAAGAACGTCTTTCTTATGCTTTGGTGAAAGGAATTACAGATTTTATTGTAGAAGATACGGAAGAATGTCGTTTGGCTTTTGAACGACCAATTGAAGTCATTGAAGGCCCATTAATGGATGGAATGAATGTCGTTGGAGACTTGTTTGGAAGTGGGAAAATGTTCTTGCCTCAAGTAGTGAAGTCTGCAAGAGTAATGAAAAAAGCGGTGGCTTATTTGTTGCCATTTATTGAGGCTGAAAAAGGAGGAAAGCAAGAATTTTCTGGAAGAATATTAATGGCAACTGTCAAAGGAGATGTTCACGACATTGGTAAAAATATTGTTGGCGTTGTTCTTAGTTGCAATAATTATGAAATCATTGACTTAGGAGTAATGGTTCCTTTTGAGGATATTATTGCAAAAGCCATCGAACTCAAGGTCGATGTTATCGGATTGAGTGGATTAATCACCCCTTCTCTCGATGAAATGGTGACAGTTGCGAAAGAAATGGAGCGAGCAAACCTCGACATACCTTTAATGATAGGTGGAGCTACAACTTCTCGTATTCATACTGCGGTTAAAATTGATGAACACTTTAACTTGAATCAAACGGTGCATGTTTTAGACGCATCTCGTTCTGTTACTGTCGTTGAAAGTTTACTGGGTGACAAGAAAGATAATTTCATTAAAAACCTGGAGAAAGAATATGCAAAAGTGAGAGATCATCACCAAAGAAGTCGTTCTAAAAAGCGAATGATTTCTATAGAAGATGCTCGTGCAAATAAATTTAAAATTGATTGGAGTGCTTTCGAAGCGGTAATACCTAAGAGGCTAGGATTGACGGAACTGAATGTGACTTCTAAAGAATTAATCGACTACATTGATTGGACTCCGTTTTTTAGAACTTGGGAATTGCACGGTAAATATCCAGCAATACTGAAAGATGAGGTAGTAGGGGAGCAAGCGCAAAATTTGTTTGATGATGCAAATGAAATGTTGCAATCTATTATTTCAGAGAATTGGTTGACGCACAAAGGAGTTGTTGGTTTGTTTGCTGCAAATTCTGTTGATGATGACATCGAAATTTACGATGAGAATGAGAATTTAATTCACACACAACATTCTCTACGTCAACAAGGAAAGAAGGCTTCAGGTGTTGCAAATATCGCTCTAGCAGATTTTATTGCACCAAAAGAAACTGGACTAACAGATTATATCGGTGGGTTTACAGTTACTTCTGGACTCGGCATTGAAGATAGAATTAAAGCTTTTGAGGCGGATCATGACGACTATAATTCAATTATGCTGAAAGCTTTGGCGGATCGTTTTGCGGAAGCATTTGCAGAATATGCTCACGAGATAGTGCGAAAAGAATTTTGGGGATATGCGTCTAACGAGCAATTGAGTAATCAATCCTTAATTAAGGAAGAATATAAAGGAATTCGTCCCGCCCCAGGTTATCCGGCATGTCCTGATCATACCGAAAAGACAGGTTTGTTTAAGTTGTTAGACGCAACTCAATTGACAGGTGTAAGTTTGACAGATTCTCTTGCAATGCTTCCGGCGGCTAGTGTTTCAGGATGGTATTTCGCACATCCTCAATCCAAGTATTTTGGTTTAGGGAAAATTAAAAAGGATCAAGTTGCAGGCATCGCAAAGAGAAAGGGTATTTCTATTGTTAAGATGGAGAGATGGTTGAGTTCTGTGATGGAGTAATTAAATAAATAGCGATAAAAATGCAAAGCAAACTTGTCTTTTTGTAAGGTTTGTTTTACGTTTGACTTTTCATTTTTTAATGTTATGGTGTTCAATATGTTTACTGTGTTAATCATTTTCTTAGTGAGGTTTAACTATGTTTTGTATAAATCAAAAAAGAATTTATCCGATGAAAAATAGAATTAAAATAGAACGTGCTAAAAACAGCATGACTCAATCAGAATTAGCGTCGAAGGTTCAGGTGAGTCGTCAAACAATTTACGCAATAGAAGCAGGAGAATATAATTTATCCACTTTATTAGCATTAAAAATAGCAAGTGTATTTGAAACTTCTATTGAATCATTATTCGTGTTAGAACAAAAGGACTGGAAATAAAAAGTTCCTATAAAAAGATAGAGCAACTCGGGAGAGCTGCTCTATCATAACCTAACCTAACCACTATTCACTGAAAAAGATTTAAGTTAAGAAGTAAATCTTAACTATATCAATCTTTACAGTTCAAATATACAAACTCTTTTAAAACTAGAATAACTAAAAAAATACAATTATTGTATTTTTTTAAACAGCAAAATAGCGATTAGTTAACTGTTCTTTGATTTTAAAGGGTAGAATTACGTTTTAATAGTCAATTTTACTTATTTAATAGAATGTAGAATTGTGTATTATTGGAATCCTATTAACTAGTTAAAAATTAATTATTCGACATAAAGTGCTATTTATTCGATAAATAGCATTCAGTAATTTAGTAAACCCCTGTTAAGGCGGTTGCATTCTTGCTCTATTAAATGTTACTTCTCATTTTTGCCTTGAATACTTTATACAGCCAAACTTTTAGTTTGAACATTAACAAATAGAGTGCAGGTATAATTACCAAGGTTAAGAATGTTGCAAATGTTAACCCGTAAATTATTGCCCAAGACATCGGTCCAAAAAAGACATTGTTATCCCCACCAATATAGATTTTAGCATCATAAGTAGTAAAAAAACTAAAGAAGTCAATGTTAAAACCGACGGCAAGAGGAATCAATCCGAGTATGGTTGTGATTGCTGTCAATAAAACAGGTCTCAACCTTATTTTTCCACCTTCTACAGCTGAGTTAACGATTTCCTCATAAGGAAGAATGTCATATTCCCCGAGGTTTAATTCTTCCCGTTTTCTTCTCCTGACGAGGTTGGTGTAGTCTATTAAAACAATCGCATTATTTACAACGACACCTGCTAAGGAGATGATTCCAATCATGGTCATCATAATTACGAAATTCTGACGAGAAATTAATAGGCCTAAAAGAACACCTATTAAAGATAAAACCACAGTTAACATAATGATAGCTGGCATTGAGTATGAATTAAATTGCGCAACTATAATCAAGAGAATTAAAAAGACAGCAATTAAAAGAGCCTTACTCAAAAAAGCCATTTCTTTTGCTTGTTCTTCATTCTGTCCTGAGAATTTATACTCAACACCTGATTTTATATTTCCTTCTGCAGAATAAGTAAGCATAATGGATTTTAATGAATCAACGACTTGTGTTGGATTCTCTCCTTCTGTGACGTTAGAGGTAATGGTAACCAAGGGAACCTGATCTTTACGAACAACAGCTGTGTAAGACGCAACTTCTTGAGGTTCTTCAATTACAGAGCGAATAGGAATATTCATTAATTGACCTTTGTTGTTTCTAAAAATCAATCGTTGGTCAAGTAGCGCATCCATACTTTCTCTATTCTTCTTGTTGAACTTCACCACAATATCGTAAGATTCATCGTCCAATGTGTAGGTTGAAATGTCTTGTCCAAGTAAAGCTTTACGAATTGCCATACCAACCTGGTAAGTAGAAGCATTCAGCTTTCTTACTTGATCTCTATCGACTTTTATCGGGATTTCTGGTCGGTTTACTTCAACGTTTAGCTTTAGTTTTTCAACACCTTTTATATTTTTCCGATCTAGGAAGGTCTTTATTTTTTGGGCTTCAAAAATTAAATCCTTATAATCTCCTCTTCCGGTAATATCCAAACTAACTGGAGATCCTTGCGGCGGTCCCTCCTCGTTTTTAGTCGCAGATATTTCGATGTCGGCGGTAAATTGCCCTTTTAAGTTTGCTTGAATTTTCTTCAAAATATCAGAAGTGAGAATGTCACCTCGATACTGTGACTCGACAAAGTTAATTGTCACACGTGCCTTGTGAGGCGTGTTTCCCATAGCAACACCTTGAGCAGGATCACTTGTTCCTTCTCCAACTTGTGCAATAACCGATTGGATCAGCCTTTTGTCCAAATCAACGTCAGTTGTGTCATCTGCATCCATGTATTCTGCCAAGATATTTTTTAATTTTCCTTCAACTTCAAGAGCTGTTTTATTGGTAACAGTAATGTCTGTTCCAATTGGATGAGAAATAAACACGTTGACATAGTTGGGTTGGTTAACAGGGAAGAAATCAACTTTCGGGGGAAATACTCCCATCAATATGAATGATAAAATAAGTAAACCAATGGTTGCTCCAAAAAAACCAAGAGGTCGGTTCCCTTTTAGTGCATATTCTAAAAAACGTCCATATTTCGCTTCTAATTTAGGTAAGAATCCATTCTGAAAACGTTTCGTTCCAGGAGATAATACGTAGTAATTCAATAGAACAATTAAGCCGATAAAAATAAGTAAATTGCCTATTCCTAATTTGCCTGCAATAACCAGAATTAATCCTACAATAATTAGAACAGCTGCATTTATTAGAACTTTTTTCTTACTCAACTGAGTTTCACCAACCTTCATGTAAACGACTGCCAGTACTGGGTTAATTACTAAGGCAACAAACAAAGAAGAACCTAAGACAATCATCAGTGTGATAGGTAGGTACTTCATAAATTCTCCCATTATTCCAGGCCAAA
>DQTF01000231.1 GCA_015662935.1 Crocinitomicaceae bacterium
ACGACGCAATAACTAAAGTATGGACACAAAAAGCAACTTTTATTGGAGAAGCAAGAAGGTCGGCTGTTGCATTTGTAATTGATTCGCTGGCTTATGTCGGTACAGGTATTGCCAATTCTGGACTTAAAAAAGACATGTTTAAATACAGTGCCATCACTAATTCGTGGACGCAAGTTGCCGATTTTGGAGGGACTGCAAGAAAAGAAGCCGTTGCTTGGGGCTTTGGTTACCAAGCATTTATTGCAACAGGTGATGATGGGGTTTATCGAGATGATTTTTGGATGTACACACCCGCAACTGACACTTGGGTACAAAAAGCAAACTTTCCGGGAGTACCTAGAAAAGGTGCTGTCGCTTGGGGTATTTTTCCATCTGGCTTTGTAACGACAGGAGAGGATGGAAACTTCAACTTTTTGAAAGATTTATGGGAATATAATTTCTATTCTGATACTTGGACTCAACGTGCAGATTTTATAGGGCCTGCTAGAAGTAATGCCATTGCTTTTGTACTTCAGGGCGTTGCTTTTGTCGGTTCTGGTTACGATGGTGTTTTCTACGATGACATGTACTCTTATACTAGAGTACTCGGTGTTAATTCTATCGATTATTCTGAAGTAACAGTCTATCCGAACCCTGTAAACGATAAATTTAAGATCCAAACAGAAGTACTAACCGATAATATTCAATTATTTGACAATTCGGGAAGAAATGTGACCAGTGAAGTTCAAATCACATCAAGTTATAAAGGCTACGAAGTTCAAAGAGAAAACTTACCCGCAGGTAACTACTCAATTGTTCTGTCGCAGAAAGAAACTGGAATCAATTTCACTTCCAAAGTTATTTTCTTGTAATGATTAAATACATTCTGCCAATTGCAATCATTTTTTTTGCTTGTTCTGAAGAAAAGAAACAAACGATTGAACCTACACTAAAAAAAGAAGTCGTTCAAGCTTCACCTTCTCATTCTTACAAAATAATTTTTGAAGAAAAACTAGGTTGGGGATATCAGATTTTTAACGGTTCAACTTTATTGATTAACCAAACCCATATCCCTGCAGTACAAGGATTAAAAGGGTTTGAAACCAAAGAAAAAGCAACTATTGCGGCAGAATATATTCTTTCTGAAGTAAAAAATGGTAACTTTCCCCCGACAGTAACAGTCGAAGTTCTCGATAGTTTAAACGTCTTAGAAAATGAATAAAATTATTGACGACCTCAATTGGAGGTATGCTACCAAAAAGTTTGATGCTACCAAAAAAATTAACGATGCTGATTTTGAAATTATTAAAGAATCATTAAGATTAGTTCCCTCTTCTTATGGATTGCAACCTCTTAAATTCATCATAGTAAATGACATCGACTTAAGAAATCAGTTAATTCCTGCAAGTTATGGACAAACTCAAGTCAAAGATGCATCGCATTTAATTGTAATTTGTGCTGCAAATAAAATGGGCGATTCAGAAGTGGATGAGCACATTGAGAACATTGCAACTACTAGAGATCAAGATGCAGAGAACATCAAAGGTTACGGTGACTTCATGAAAAGTACCATTGCCCGAATGACTGCTCCACAAAAAAGTGCATGGAATAGTAAACAAGCATACATCGCTTTAGGACAGCTACTTCATACATGTGCAACGATGAGAATTGACGCAACACCAATGGAAGGTTTTGATCCTGCATCATTTTCTCAGATTCTACAAATTTCGGATAATTACTCCCCTGTTCTACTTTGCCCAATTGGATACCGAGATCAAGAAGATGAAACACAGCATTTTAAAAAAGTGAGAAAAAGTCAAGAACATATTTTTGAAAAAAAATAAAGTTGCTGCCAATTATTGACAACAACCTTATTAAAATCACTCTTCTTTAATAGGTTTTATACTAAACCAATCTACTCTTCTTGAAAAGTACATTGTAACTGCTAAGATTAAGAACACCCCAAGACTTCCAAACAGTAATGCGTAATCTTGCATTTGAATGATGATGAAAATAAATCCGTAAAGAATTCCTAATATTGAGGCAGTCATCGCTGCTAATCCCCAAGACTTCAGTATAGATCGGCAGTACAAAAAAACCAAAGATATGGTCATTACAGCAGCGAGAATATAAGCCGTATCAAAATACATTTGCTCACTAAAAGCCAACATTAAAATGTAGAATAAAATCAATGCAATTCCAACTAAAATATATTGTATTGGATGAATCAAAACGTTATTCAAAATCTCAACGAAGAAGAAAACTAAGTAAGTCAACACAATAAAAAGAATAGCATACTTCGCTACACGCATGGACTTTTGATAAACATCAACTGGTAATCTTAGATCTACACCAAAGCGAGAATCGACGACTTTATGTTTGCCTCCAACCCAAGTTTGCGGAAAATTCCGATTCAGATGTAGAATTTTCCAATTAGCAGAAAAACCATCTTTACTTACCTTTCTTTTACTCGGTAGAAAATTACCATTAAAACTAGGTTCCGACCAAGTAGATTTTAAATCAACAGTTGTTACTTTACCTACAGGTGTAAACATTAAATTCTCGCTTCCATTTAGTGATAGGTCAAAACTAAAGTCCATTTTGTCAGGCAAATCAGTTAATGGATACCTGATATTTAACCCCGATGAAACAATATCCGATGAAATCAATCCTGGGCTAAACATAATAGTAGAATCATCCATTTTTATTTTCACTTGTTCAGTTACACCTTTAAGATCTGAAATACCAATGGTTACAAACGCCTTGTCTAATTCAAGGTTATTTACATTCAGTTCAAAATCTTCAAATTTATAGTTGTCAAAATTTCCACTTATCTTTAATTCAGAACCGTAAACTACCACTTCAAAAATTCCTCTTTTTCGTTTTTCTGGTGTAACTTCTCCAGTGATTTTAAGATTTTCTGGAAGAATATGATAATAATAGCGGTTAACAATCTCTTCTTCAACATGCCCATCATCAAATTCTATTTTCTGCTTTGTCACATAGGGAATCGTCAAAATAGGTCCTGTAAAAGATTGATTGGAAGCATGCTTTGAATTCACTTCTTCAATGGCTTCATTCTGCCTTTCTGCTCGCTCATGAATTAAATTCTGCACCATGTAGGCAGGAATTAATAGTAAGAGAACAAGGACAACAATCATCCCCATTTTAAAAAATACATTTTGGAATAGCTCTTTCATATTATTTTGTTTTTGATTTCCACAAAAACGGAATACGAATGCTTTAATTTTCTAGCAACTTGTTATTTAACGTGAATTAACACGCATACAAAATATGTTAATTAGAAAAGAAAGGAAATTTTATCATTATACGTTTTTTACCTAAAATTATTTTGCAAAAATAAATACCGTTATCCATACCAGAAAGATTAAACTCAGAAGCGCTACGATTTGCATCTATAATTTGACCTTGTGTGTTCAGAATTTCAAAATCAGTGAATTCTCCATCAATTCTAAAACGAGAATCATTTAAACGGCACAATTTAATCGTTGATTCTTCATTCTCTGAAATACCTACAACAGCATCAATTGTAATTTCAAAAGTAATTGTATCCAAATCACAAGGGCTTTCTGCAACTAACTCAACTGTAAACGTACCATTTGAACTGTAAACATGAGAAGGATTCTCTTGGATAGAGGTTCCAGAATCTCCAAAATCCCAATAGTAATTTAATGCTTTTGTACTTTCATTTGAAAAATCAACAGTTTCATTATTAACAGAAAACGAAAAGTTAGCTTGTGTGTGCTCAGAAAGTGGTCGTAAATTCCAAGTTTCAAGGCTATCCAAAACAGTTATAGAAGCTGCGTATTGCAATTCAGCAACAACACTCGAAGGTAATCCGCTTGTAAAACTTGCACCTATCGGTGATTTTCTAAACACAGCAGCATAAAAAGTACAAGCTGCTAGATAACTTCCTTCTAGACTCGGATGCGATCCATCACCAGCATAAAGATTAATAGTTGGATAGTTATCTCTAACATATCTCCAAGCACTACCAACAGGACACACAGAACCTTGTAAAGAATTTGCAATTCTAACATACGCATTTCGCAAGCGAGTATTCATTCCTTCAAAAGTAGAAATAGGTCCCCATTGTGGATCTCCATTCTCCCTACCCCATGTCATGTACATAAGTACTTCAGAACAAAAATTATTCGCATAAATACTGTCAGCTATTTGTTGTGCTGGAAGCAAAGTGTTTGCGTCAACTTGAGAATCTGAAAAGGATGGTTCTTGACTCTGTGCCTGTAAGACAACATAATCCCAAGAATTGCTGTTAATTTTACTGTATGTTGTTGCATTGCTTGCATGTTATCCAAAAGTATAACCTCCTGGCGTTTGTGAATCTTGATTAACAACATCTCCTAAAGAAGTCGCTATATTCTCCAACAATACAGGCAAGTTATTTACATAGGTATAACTGTTTCCTAGAAAAAGAACTGAGGCAGTATCTTGATTCCAAGAATTTAGCGGGAATAATACAATTACTAAAATAATTTTTATGTACTTCAT
>DQTF01000056.1 GCA_015662935.1 Crocinitomicaceae bacterium
AATGCAGATAATGTAAAAAGAAACAGGTTGGAGATAAGTTTATTTTTGAATGGTATTCAATTTTTTTTCTATTCTAAATAACTATCACTTCAACATCAACACATCCTCCACTCCTATGAACCTTTCAGCCGTAAACCCTTCTGCAAATCTCATTCCTGCAGGCCTACCCATTTCTCTCATTCTTGACTTGATGAAATCAAAAAAGTCTTCTCCAGAAATTGGCGTTTCAGGTTCTTTTGAGTCAGGATCAAAAAATTGTGTTTTATATGCTTTAATAGCATCTAATTTCCTATCAACAAACTTCGTTACATCAACTACAAAATCAGGTTTAATGTAATAATCTTGAATGTAATGATATACTGCATCTGGTCGGTGATGATTCTGTGATTCTCCCTTCCAAGTTGTTTCTATTTTTCGCAATCCCGCTAAAAAGCAAGCTTCTGAAACCAGTTTTCCTCCCCTACCATGATCTGGATGCCGGTCGGTTAATGAATTTGCTAACACAACTTTAGGTTGAAAACGTCGAATTTGCTCAATAATCAGTCTTTTATTCTCTTCATTGATTTCAAACCAGCCGTCTTGCATTTTTAAATTCTCTCGAAAAGAAACACCCATAATTTGAGAAGCCTCTTTTGCTTCAGCGTAACGTGTTTCAATCGTTCCTCTCGAACCTAATTCACCTTGCGTCAAATCAACTATCGCAACCTTTGCTCCATTGGCAATGTGCTTCATAATTGTTCCTGCGCAAGACAATTCAGCATCATCTGGATGTGCAGCAAAAACGAGGATATCAACGTGTTCATTCATGGTTTATTAAATCTTTTTTCGCTGCAGATTTAAACATTGCATTGCGAATAATCGCTATCAAGGTAAACAAAATAAATGAATAGAAAATTGAAAACACCCAATCAGGGATTCTAGTCAACCCCTCTCCTTGCGCGTAGGAATGTAATCCTGTTAAGTAAAAGTTGACACCAAAGAATGTGAACAAAATGGAAGCATAACCCCAAACTGAAACAGTGTTGAATAAGAATTTATTTTTCAATGCCGGAATAAAACGAAGATGCAAAATTACTGCGTAAACTAGTACAGCAACCAAAGCCCAAGTTTCTTTTGGATCCCATCCCCAGTACCTACCCCAAGACTCATTCGCCCAAACACCTCCAAGAAATGTCCCAATGGCTAGCATAAATAGCCCAATGGTCATGGTGATTTCAGAAACCCAAGTCAATTCATTAATATTGAGGTTAATAATCTTACTGTTCTTTTTTGTTCTGAGAATGTATAACATTAAGTTAATGAACCCAAGAATAAAAGACAAACCTAATGGAGCATAGCTACCGGTAATAATTGCTACGTGAATTTTTAGCCAATACGATTTCAACACAGGAGGTAACTGTGTGATTTCAGGATCCATCAACTCTAATTCTGTCACAAATATCATGAGAGAAGAAAGAATCAATGCTCCTGCTAGTACTACTGGGTTCTTAGATGAGAAAATCAACCCAAATAAAACAGTAATCCAAGCAATAAAGATAACGGCTTCATACCCGTTACTCCAAGGTGTGTGTCCTGAAACAATGGCTCTCAAATAAATACCATAACCATGATAAGCAAACAAGATGATAGCAACTCCTAAAAGACCTCTCGTAAGAACAGTAAAAAACTTCGCTGACCCTTCTGTTGGTTTTACAAAAATCCGAATGAAAAAGATGATTAGCATTATAAAACCAAGTAAAATATAAGCCTTATAAGTGTTGCTAAAAATGTGCATCTTATTGTAGTTTATTTCTTGCGCTATTTGACTTTCTGCAGGAATAATATCTGCGTTGACTTCTTTTTGATAATTCTTCAATTTATTCAAATCGTTCAATGCTTTACCAAATGAATTGTCTTTTGCACCTTTATCCAAACTGGTAAAATAGTTCAGTGCATAACCTGAGGCAAGAGAATCTTTCTGAACCAATTCCATATTTAATGGAACATACCACTTTTGCGATGCATCATTTCGAGCGGGCACAATCTTCATATATCTCCAACTAAAAATGGATTCTGCAACTTGAAAACGTTCAACGAGTTTAATCAACCTCTTGTCAAACTCATTCCTATCTTTTTCTAATCGTTGATGCGCTTCTTGGTATTCTGTTGTCAATTTAAAAGCACCATTCTGATCAAGTAAATTCTCATAGGAAATGTATGCACTTTTCATTCCCAACTTCTTTCTTAGATTTGATTTAGAAGAAACATAAATAACCTCTTGTTTTGTCCAATGACTTGGATACATGTGCATACTAAAAATCGTTTGTATCGCATTGTAACTTTCAAACTGATCCTTTTTATAAATCTTACGTAGTAATTGATCGCAAATGGTATGCATTGGAGCTATTCTACCTTGAAAATCTTGCACTAATAAGGTAGCAAGCTCTTCAGAATGTTCTTCAGACATAACTCTAAACACTGTTTCTTCGGGGGCTTGGCTGTGATCGTGTTCAGCGTGTGGGGCGATGGTATCTTGAGCATTTACTGTGGAAGAAAACATCATCATTCCAATGATAATTGGAAGCATTTTAGCTCTTTTTTCTCTTGATTTTTTCAACTTACTCATTAATTCTTTAAAACGTCCTGCTGGAGCAAACAAGGTGAAAATCATTCCAATCGACATCATAAGATATCCTAAATAGGTAATATTTGTCCCCCACCAATCGTGATTTACACTCAAGTGCGTTCCTCCTTCATCTTCATCGTAACTAGACTGAAAAAAGCGATAACCTCCATAATCAATCACATTATTCATAAATACATGAGCATCTTTTTTGTAGTTATTTTTCTCGTCTATAATCGTCAATTCACTTTCAAACGAAGAAGCCATATCAGAACCTGGGTATTTATCGAGAATAAAGTCATTGCAACGGATTCCAAAAGGTAATTGAATTTTCATCGCACCGAATTCCATTTCATAAGTCAGACCTGCAAAGTCAAATACAACGTGATCTGGAATCATTCCCTGTCCACCTTCTAATTCAACATTTTTTGATTGTTCTCCATCACTGACTTTAACCGTTAAAACAGTAACGCCTACTTTTCTTTTTCCAGAAGAAATTCGCATCATTTTAGCGTGCTTTTTAATTCCCTTAAACACAAACTGTTGGTCAGCAACCTGATATAAAGTGGTTGTTTGCAATTGAACCAAACTATCAGCTGCAACTTGCTCATATAGAGAATCTGCAACCTCTTCTCCACTCATTCTTGCTTTTCGCATTTCTGCCATTGGTAAATACCTCAACGGATATTGTGACCTCATCATTACTTTATTCCCTTGCAGAGATAATGAAATTCCAGGCATTTCATTATCTTTTTCAAAAGACATGGCAATATCTCCTAGCATCAAGAAATCATTCTCCGACAAGAAACTAGAAGTCATACCCCCTGTAACTATTTCCAGTGCAGAACTTTTAATCGAATCGTTAACAATCAGAGAATCAACAAGTTCCTTTTGATAATCAACGTACTTAATAGAAATGGGAGTTGCATGGTTTGGAAACTCAACTTCTTCTTCAAAATCATTACTTGCCAAAGAATGCGTTGACATCAACAAAGAACGATGGTTCGTGTACTGTAATTTTCCATCATTGATTTTATACCAAAGATTTGCATCGGAAGAATAGATATGACTCACTGTTTTTCCTTCTCGAATTAACATTAAACCTTCAAAAGAATAAAATCGTGTTATAGCAGCTCCAATTAAAATAATAATAAACGATAGGTGAAACATAAACATGGCAATTTTTTCTTTTTGCCACATTTTGTAACGAACAATGTTCGCAATTAGGTTTAAACCTAAATAGAACAACAACAACTCAAACCACAATGCATTGTAGATCAATTTTTTAGCTGTATCAATATCGAATGATGATTCTATAAAAGTTGCAGTTGCAATAGCAGCTAAGAAAATGAACAGACCTAATGTCATCATTTTCATTGAGAAAAAAGAACGAGCAAATTTTTCCATATTTTAAAATAAAGTTGACACAAAGATAGTTAGTATAATTACGAATAAAGTAACCGAAGGTGCATATTCTGTTAAAAACATCTAAACAAAGTGTTCTAACAGAAATAATTGAACTGAAATTGTATCTTTGACAAGCAATATAATATACAGAACATTATGAAGAAGATCGTTAAAATCGCAAAAAAAGCTCCTAAACATATACTAAGATGGACAGGGATTGCCATCCTTTTAAGTGTGATTGCCATTTTTGTTGTTATCTTTTTCTTCAAGAAAGAAGTTAAAGATGCAAT
>DQTF01000247.1 GCA_015662935.1 Crocinitomicaceae bacterium
GAGGTTTTTGAATTCAATTCGTTCATTCTCTATTACTACATTCAATTTGGTTTTTGGGATATTGGTTGGAACATGACCAAAACTTATGGCCCACGATTATCAATGATTGCCATGACCATTATCATTGCTTTAGCACTTTTGGGAGGTCGTATTGATCCCGGCAACTTCGACTGGAAGAAACTCTTTAAAAGAATTACGATTGCGTTTTTTGTGTACTTGATTTTGAGCAGCACGTTGCATCCTTGGTATGTTTTGCCACTGCTTGCATTTTCTCTATTTACAAACTATACATTCCCGTTAGCATGGAGCTTTGTGATTTTCTTTTCCTATGTGTTCTATCAATTTGCAGATAATACGGTTTGGGAAGTGAGATTGGTTTCTACGGTAGAATATGCGTTGGTGGTTGGATTGTTTGTTTGGGAGATGATGAAGGGAGGGGTTCGAGAGCCTCAATGCTTAGGCGAGATAAAAATTAAGACACTCTAATAATAACTACTCAAGTAAAAGAGAATCAATCGCATTTTTAAGTTCTTCTCCGTGTACATCTTCGTACCTCAAATTACCTTTCTTATCATAAATAAAATTACGAGGGATATAGGTGATTTCATAATTCTGGCTCATACAACCATCATCGCTAAAAGTATAAAGTGTTCCTAGTCTATCTTTGTGTTTTTCAAAATAAGCCCATGCTGTGGTTTGTTTTTTATCAATAGACACTGGAATGAATTCAACCTTTTTATCTAAGTAGTACGCTCTATTTAAAGAATCCAAATAGAATAATTCTTCTTTACAAGGTGAACACCAAGTTGCCCAAAAATCAAGTATAACTACATTGTTTTCGAGAAGTGAGGGATGTATATAAGAATTTGATGATTGAAGAAATAATTTCTCAATTGAAACTTTTTCACAATCTACCCCACCTCCAAGCTCAACATCAATTTTTCCACAAGAATAAGAATAGATTCCTTTATTATAATCGCATGCGATATTACTAATACCTTCAAGAATATCCTCAAATTCTTTCTCCTTTGATTGCATCATATCATTTTTCAATGCAAAAAGAAGCATACCGCCCACTTGAGAATTATTACTGCTAAGTATAAATGATTTTAATACTTCAAAATAATTTTTCTTTTTTACAATTTCATCTTTCTCAATATCTAAAGATTCCAAGCCTTTAATATAAGAAGCGTATTTTATTAAATGTTCCGAACCTTTGAAGTCAACCACAAAACTAATACCTAAGGTGTTTACAATATATCCAATTTCATCTTTTTCAACATCACTCAATACATAAATATTTTCTGCATTTTTTTCAATTGGACAATTGATATTTACTTGTTTAGAATTCTTATCCAAAAACAAGCTAATGACAATCAGATCATTAGTAAAGTCCAACTTCCTTGAAGGAAATTGGACTTTGATTTCATTATTTATATTCGAGTCAAGATAAATAATATCTCCAGCATATGAACTTATCTTTATTTTAGAAATATTTTGAGATAACTCATTGAATTTAATTGAAATTTCACTCGTTTTTTCCGTACAACTTACAAAACCAAGTCCGACAAGAGAAATTAAGAGTATAATTATATTTCCTATCATAAAAGTTAAATTATCTAGAGCAAGTTTTACAACCTTTCACTATTTCAGCTGAAATAATAGCTGCTTCAGATTGAGATAATTCTTGAATTGCATCAAAAAATTTATTAATGGCATTACTTACCGCTATTGGGTTTCCTTTTTTTGAAACTTTAATGACAACTTTTGTCTTAGCTCTCAAATAGTTAAGTTTTGGAGAATTCACCCCTTCTATCCATTTTAAAAGATTTTTATAATGAACAACATTCTCTTCATCTACAAAAGGATCATCTGCTAATCCAACTGAAATTGTTGCACAACCACAAGTAGCTCCCGAACCTAAAGGGAGTCCAAAAACAGTTATATCTGTACAAACACAAATAGCTGTACAAACTCCGTTCACAACAGGACACTTTGCAAAGCAGCTAGACCAGAAACAACTTGTATTACAAAAACAATTGAGCGCTTTATCCGTGTTTTCACTAGAAAAACTTTCTATAATTAATTGTTCAGATGCTTCTCTAGTGTTTTTATCCATACTAGGATTAAACTTTTCGCATGAATTAACAAAATACATACTTGCAATAGCAATAATTGATAATAAGATTACCTTTTTCATAATTGATTTTTGAATGATTAGGCTTCAATGATAATGATAATGATATCCTAATTTAACGAGAGATTTTCGGTTCCTTCTCCGGAACAGGATCATCACCATGACCTCCCCACGGATGGCAAGAGCCTATCCTTTTTAATCCTAACCAAGTCCCTTTAATAGGTCCCCAAATCCTCAATGCTTCAATCATATAATTGGAACAAGTCGGATGGTACCTGCAGGCTTGAGGAGTCAATGGACTAATGACCCATTGGTAGATTTTTACCAAGACCAAGATTGGGAAGGAAAATATTTTTTTGATGATTTCCATTAGTGCAAATTTAGCGATATCTATTCTATCAACGAAGAGATGTGAATTGTTTATTCATTTTGCAAAACAAAAGTGGCATGTTATTCGTTACCTTGTTGTCTCTAAGTTAAAACTGTTATCAATATGCGTTTATTATTCCTTATTCTCTTCCCTATACTATCCATTGCTCAACCTACCTATAAGGTAGATATTGAAGAAGATATTAAACCAGAGAATGTGCACCATGTTATCAATGCTGCTGCTTTGCATTCTGAAGGCTGGTCAAAATTACCACAACCTATATTTTGGAAACAAGTTATGACACTTTCTCCTGATTCTTGCTTAATCAATGTTGCAAGTAGTCGTGTAATCATTCAAAAAATGAGTTTGATTGATTATGATAAAATGTCAAATGATGAAAAAAATGCGTTCAGAGATAGTATCAGAACAGCTAACAACTTAGCCAAAGATGAACGAATTTTTAGAACAATTGGGAAAAACGATTTCTTCAAATTTGACAAGGTCTACCCAACGTTAATTGATGGAGTGATAGAGTTTGGAAACAACGGTGTTGATTCTTGGTATGCACAAGCAATTCTATTAATAGAAAGTCCAGGTCAAATGAAAAAATCGAGAGTAGGTGCTTACGGCCCTTTTCAATTAATGCCTGCCGTTGCAAGAGCACAAGGGTTAATTGTGAACCGATCAATTGACGAAAGAAGTGATTTTAAAAGAAGTGCTTATGGTTCTTCACAACTGATTAAACGTGTATGTATTCCTGAAGCAAAGAAAATTTTGGATGCTCAAAATATCACCTACAAAGAGACAGATATTTGGTTTCGATTGTTTGTTTTACATGTTTATCACGCAGGTGCAATGAATGTCAAAGCAGTTGTTAATCTTATTAACCCATCAGAAGGTGGGCAAGAATTAATTAAAGCAATGTGGCAAAACACAGCTGCACAATTTGGAAATAACTCGCAAAATTATTCACAATTGGCCTTGGCTTCGCAGTTAATTATTTCTGAACTAAAGCAATAATCTTCTATCTTTGACTTATGAATAATAATATTAATTGAAGATATTATTGATTGGGATGTAAGCAACTGGTCAAAAGCAATTGATTTTTGGGAAGATGCCTTATCACAAACAAACGAAAATATTGAAGCTTTAGAGCTTGGGGGAAACAAAGGTGGCTTATCTCTTTGGTTGGCTTCCAAAGGTTATTCAGTGATTTGTTCTGATTTAAATTCTCCAGAAGAGAATGCGAAAGAATTGCATAAGAAATATAATCTTGATAAAAAAATTCAATATGTTGCGATTAATGCTACAGCGATTCCATTTGAAAATAAATTTGATGTGATCATTTTTAAGTCTATTCTTGGAGGAATTAGCGGAGGAGGAAATGACCATTTAATGCAACAAACCATAGATCAAATATACAAATCACTAAAACCTGGAGGTTTACTTTTCTTTGCAGAGAATTTAGAGTCTTCTGCAATGCATCGATTTATTCGTAAGCGTTTTGTTAGTTGGGGTGCTCGATGGAATTATCTAAAATACAAAGATATCGAACCTTTGTTTCAACAATTCTCTGAACTAAACTACCAGACAATTGGTTTTTTCGGGACATTTGGTAGAACAGAAAAGCAAAGAAGAATATTGAGTAAATTGGATAAATTCTTACATAAATTAATCCCTAAGAGTAAAAAATACATTGCTTATGGTATCGCGAAGAAGAAAGATTAACTTTTATTCTTCACAAAAACCATCGATATCGAATTTACGCAATGTCGGGTGTTTTTTTCTGTGAATTGTTCCCCTTCAAAAACATGACCGAGGTGACCTTTGCAGTTAGTGCAAACAATTTCCACTCTGCGACCATCCGCGTCTAAAACTCTTTCTACAGCACCTGAAATTTCACCATCAAAGGATGGCCAACCACAATTAGAATAAAATTTATCCGAAGAGTTATAAAGCGGTGAATCGCATTGGCGGCAATGGTATTTTCCGTTGTCTGAATGATTGGTATATTCTCCTATAAATGGAGCTTCTGTTCCTTTGTGAAGGATGATACGTTGTTGTTCTGGAGTTAATTTTTTGTAGTTGCTCATAACAGTAAGGTATAAAAAATGCCCCAATTTTCATCAGAGCATCTTCATCAATATTTTATTGCTTTATTATATAGACATTTTACTTATCTCAGAAGCAAACTCATCAATTAACACATCCATTGCTTGTTTCAGAACGTTCTCTTGTCCTTTCTTTGCTTTGATGTATAAACGACCTCCATTTTCATCGTAATCAAATGTGATGTACTTCACAACTTTTAAAACGTTTGATCCGCCTTCAAGCTCAAATTCATCTAAATCGACACCGTCTAGGTTTACGAAAAAGCTAACTCCACTCTTCCCAAAATTCTCTGCACCCAAAGGCAAATTCAATCCTTTGCTTGCTCCATTCATTTTGGTATCTGAACCACTTCTTAAAGAAAGTCCGTCTTTGTCCGTTTTAAATTCTCCAAATCCAAGATCCATTTCTCCCATCATAGAAGCTAAATCTTGTCCTTTTTTCGTCATTCCTACAAATGCATTAAAATCGGGAATCATTCCTTCTCCGTCACCGACATCGCCAACCATAACAGCGCCAAGTTGCCCATTAAATAGAGAAGCTAATCCATCTTTTCCGGAGAACATCAATGCACCTTGTACCATTGGTCCCATAGATTTTGCTAAGTTGTCCATTGTTTCTGGAGAATAATCGTCCATAAAACTTTGCATCTTCTTCATGTCAAGGTTAATCGAAATTCCTAAACGAGGTGTTCCGCTACCCAACTTCGCTAAAAGTGGCGCGCTGTTATCAGAATTAAAAAACATTTTAGATTCTAATGTTTTGGAAAAGAAGTTCTTCGTTTCAATGATTCCTGCTCCGTCTTCAAATTTGAAAACCGTTTGAACGTAAGAATCTTCTACCATTTCTTTTAATTCTTCTTGCTTTACTTTGCTTAACTTCGATAGATCAGTGTTAGAAGTATTGTACAACGAAGCGACATTCATTCCTAAAATCATGTCTCCTTCTTGATCCAAAATCTCATCAACTTTTCCTCCGGACATTTCGCCTTTGATTTTCTTAAAAGCATCTGCAATCATCTTTTCAGAATCTTCATCTCTATTGCTTATAACGAAAATGGCAATATCTTCAATAAACCCTAAAGCAAAATCTCCATCCTCAGTAAACTGAATATCTCCTTTTTTAACAACGTCAAAACCACGCTTGGTCAATTCATCCACAAAAGCTTCATTGTCTTTCAATTGTAAAAAACCATAGGTTGATGCTGGTCCTTCCCCTTTCTCAAAAGGTCCTTCTAAGGCATAGTACACAGGTGTGTCAAAATCAATCATTTTCTCTAAAGAAGACATTTCGCTGCCTAGTAATTTCCCTGCTTTTGGAATATTGGCATAATCAGCCTTGTTTAGAATATCTTTTAACTGTGCATTTCCAAAAGCAACTACGTTGTCATTCTCATTTAAAAAAGAAGAAAGTGCATCTTTCGCATTCTTAGTTCCATCTCCTGAGTCGCAAGATGTTAAAGAAGCAAATAGCAAAGCAACCAATGCAATGCTCAATAAGTTTTTAATATTATTCATGTGGTTTGTTTAATTGTATAAATTTAATCAAATATTTCTCATCAGAATTTATGCCAGTATTTATTTAACAAATAATTAGATTTACAATATGCACATGGTTGAGCCTTTTTATCATTGGAGAAACTTATACATCGCTTCGGAAGATGATGCTTCTCCCTTCTACGGTAGAGAATACAGTGAATTTGATTTTGAACATCAGGTTTACAATTACTATATTCATCCTCAATGGGATAGCATTGAATCCCCTACTCTTTTTATTAAAATAATATACATTGATTACGAAAGTTCTTTTGCAGTCATCGAATTTATTGGAGAATGGAACGATGCGATTGAGAATGATATTATGACTTTAAAAAGGGATATTATTGATGAGTTAATAAAAATGGGGATCGATAAATACATCCTTATCGGAGAGAATGTCTTAAATTTTCACAGTTCTGATGATTGTTATTACGAAGAATGGATTGATGATATTGAAGACGGATGGGTAGTTTTACTCAACTTTCACGAACATGTTATGCAAGAAATGGAAGATATCGGGATTGATCAATATTTTGTCACTGGAGGAGATTTAGCATCCATTGATTGGAGAACATATCTTCCTCATCAACTTTTTGATTACGTTGAAGAAATAGTAGAGTCCAGACTCACTATTTAATTATTCAAAGATCCTTGCACAACCCAACATTCAAACTTGTTA
>DQTF01000181.1 GCA_015662935.1 Crocinitomicaceae bacterium
AAAGGATTAAAAGTAAATGTTCCTCCAGCTGTTACAATTCCTGAAGCGGCATTTGCAGAACCGACACAAAAATCTGTTAAGACAAAAGTAGGATCAACCAAAGCTGGATCGACTAGTATTGAAGTTTGATTTGCTAAACAACCAGCAGCTCCTGAAGTTACAACTTCAATATTGTTTATAGCAACAGATGGATCCGTTCCTGCTCCATCATCATTGTTTACCCATCTGATAGCAACTTGTAAATTAGTAATACCGTCACAAAGAGCTGGTAAAGGAGAAGAGTAAGAAGTCCATAATCCTTGACCTGCACAACCTACTGTTCCTGAGAATAATGCTCCTAATTGAGTCCAACCAGCACCGCAATTATACCAAACAGTTGCTTGATCATTTGTACCATCTCCACCTGCAATAAAATCAAAATTTAATGTAAGACCAGATTGACCAACGGTGTTGATTAAAGGGCTTTCAGCTTGTACACTCGTTAATGGACAAAAAAGTAATCCACAAAGTCCACCGGCGTCATATGCGGCACCTCCTGTTGGGTTAAAAGCACTCGTGATATGCAGTGTTTGATCACCGTTTCCACCAATACCACAACCTCCAGCAGCAACACCGCCTTCGTTATCATTAACTGCAAAGAAATTAGGGTCTGCTCCTTGCGCTCCTTGCACTGAACTTAAATTCCAACCAGCTGCACCACTTTCAAAATCATCGTAAAATAACTGAGTACTTCCGCCTGATGCATCTGTTACATCAACTGAATAACTACCCGCACAAAGTCCTGTGATTGTTGCAGAATTAGTTCCTACAGCATTCATCATTGCATCATACCAAGTATAGGTATAAGGAGGGTTGCCTCCTGAAACATTAACTGTAATTGACCCATCACAATCACCATTACAGGTCGGATTAGTTGGTGTAATACTATTAATCGTAGGGCCTCCAATGTTAACAAGAACTTCTGTTCCTGTAACAGAGCAGCCAGTTGTTGTGTTTGTTATAATAATAGAATAAGAACCTGCTGTTAGCCCTGTAAAAGTATTGGTTGATTGAGAATTCCCTCCACCATCAACAGAAAAATCATAAGTTCCCATTGCAGGTGTGACATTTAGAACAATCTGTCCATCAGCAGCTCCACAATTTTCATCTGAATTCACGGCAACATAAGTTACGACATCAATCGTCACAACAATTTCGTACTCCATAAAACAAGTTGGATCAGCAGGATCTTCTGCTCTTACCCAATAGGACCCAGATACAGAAACTGTCGTTCCTATAGGGTTTGTAGAGTTCTGCGCATCCAATTGCGTTGCATAATAAGTTAACGTAGCAGGATCAGAACCTGCACCAATAGCTGTGGATAAATCAACCGTTAATGGGCTACACACTTGTTGAGGAGTAATGATTAAGTTAGGAGGTGTACAAACACAAGGATCTACTACAATTGAAAATGTTTCTGTATAAGTTGGACACCCTGGTGTACAATTATCTACTGTAAGCACGTAATCCGTACTTACCGCTGGACATGCATCCGTTATCAATCCCATTGGGTTAGACAAACCTGCAGTTGGTGACCAAGTTGTACAAACTGGTTGATAAATTGGTGGATCATCAAAAGTGATACTCCAGCCAAATAAAGTTCCGATACCAAAGCCTACCCCTGGAGCATCGAACGAAAGTGTCCAAACCCCATTCGGGTCACAACCATTTAGATTTGCAAATGGTTCTTGCGGATCCCAAGTACCTCCATTTGGGAAAGTTCCGTTGAATGCTGTTCCTCCAACAGGGACAAAAACAGTGTTTGAATAATTGCCATTTGCAACACCAGCTGGTGCAAGAATAATAGTACAACCTCCTGGAGCAGTCAATGTTACAGTGAAACTTTCTGGACCAAGTGTACATGTTTGCCCAAAATTAACTGTGCTAGATCCACAGTTACAACCTCCAAAGCTAGTGCATAAAGAACTTCCGGAAAAATCAAACCCATTGATTGTTACATTCTGAATCAATCCACTATAAATAGAATTTGTGTTAATTCCCTGAACATTAATATTAACACCCGCAGAACCTGAAGCAACCAATTCAAACTCATTATTTTCATAGGTTTCAATTCCTCCTGGGTCTTGAATAATCTGAGCTGTCCCAGTAATTGTAGAACAATTTCCAACACAGACAGTTAACGGAGATGCAGTCATATTAACATCGAACACTGGTGAATTAACCACCACTGTTACATCTTGCGTACAAACCTGACCAGTACCTGTTGTAATTTGCGCAGTATATGTTGTCGTAGTTGTTGGTGTAACTGGAGTAGGATTATCTCCCCCTCCACTTCCTACACCGTAAGAATAGCCATCGTGTAACCAAACAACTTCCGCGTTCAAATCGTTGACAAAAATTTGCACATTATCAACTCCCCAATGATCATAATCAGCACCAGAATCGGCACTTTGAAACCATTGAATCATTGTGTTTCCAGTTATCGCTCCTGGAGGTAAAGCAAAACAATAGTTATTCCAACTTGTTAACTGAGGATCATTACCACCATTTGGATCAAAGTAGTTAATCGTAATCCATGTTGCTCCACCATCCGTAGAATATTGTAAATAAACTCCTTCATCTGGTTCATCTGGTCCTTCACATGGGGCAGCATCTCCTTGTGTTGCAAACATCATGTCAAAACAAACGGTGACCCCTGCTGTTGCAGCAGACAAATCATAAGGTGCAGAAATCAATGCTCTTGGAACAGATGTATTGTTATCCATCCAAGCATGAGGCGTTCCATCGACTCCACCTGGAGAACATGGATTTGTAAAACTAACAGCACCAGGCGTTGAACTCCATCCGGGACCAAAGCCACTTGAATTAAAATCTTCATCTAACACCAAAGAACCTGTCGATGAACCAAAAGCTGTTAAGACAACACTTTCTCCACAAACAATTGGATTTGGATTAGCTATTGCAGAAATAGTACATTGTGATTTTGCAGAATATCCAATCAATGCGACGCTGATTATTCCGAGTAGTATTTTTTTCATGATTATTTGCTTGTAATGTTGACTAAATCAAAAGAGGTTAGTTTCTTGTGAATGAAATTGTTATCATCTTTTTTAAAAATGTAATATGTTTTGTCTTTTTTATTTCCCTCAGAATAGGAACTTGTTTCATTTGCAGCTAAGATGATGCTGAACTCTCTTTCTGGAGAAGAAGTCAATGCTTGTTGATCATATACATGAATTCGAGAGAAATTGATTTCCAATTCTTGATTGGTTTTATTGGTGTACTGAAAAACGATTCTTTTATGATTTATACCATGCTTATCATCAAAATAATTAACCTTTGCAAAATCTATTTGGATTTTCGAGTCAGAGTAATAGGCAGTCCAGTTTTGGGAGAAAATAGTGAATTGTACTAATACAAAACACATTATAAGTAATTTTTTCATTCGTTTAGTTATGTGTTTTTATTTCTAAAAACGGTTGTTAGCGTCACAATTTACGACATTCTATAATAAATACGAAACTTATAGTAAAGAGTTGCTTCTAAGGAACTAATTTCTCACGTAAACAACCTTCTTTGTCTCAAAGAATTCTTGGTTGTAGAAGTCAGAAATAGAAAAATACTGAATTGCCTTTTTGACAGGTTTCATTTCTTCTGAAAGATCCCCGCCCTTTAGATAGAAAATTCCATTCTTAAATTCGTTCTTATTCTCTTTAAGAAACTTACCCTTTGTCCATTTAATAAATGCAGGCATTGCTGTAACTGCACGACTGACGATAAAATCAAACTGACCATCTACGTTTTCTGCTCGCTCATGAATTCCAATCACATTGGTCAACTCAAGTGCGTTGGCAACCTCATTGACCACCTTAATTTTTTTACCAATAGAATCGACAAGTACAAATTGGCATTTCGGAAAAAGTATTGCCAATGGAACACCTGGAAATCCGCCTCCTGTTCCAACATCCATAATTCGAGATCCGTCAGAAAACATCATTACTTTAGCGATTGCTATAGAATGTAAAACATGTCTTTCGTAAAAATTTTCTGTGTCTTTTCTAGAAATCACATTAATTTGAGCATTCCATTCTTCGTATAAACCTTTCAATTCTTCAAACTGACGAATCTGAAGATCAGTTAAGTTTGGGAAATGATGCTGTATTAATTCAACATCTTTCATTAGATGGTATCTTTTGTTTTGTCAATCATGTTTGCTAAGAAATCACGCGCCCTAAATAGTTGAGCTTTTACAGTCCCTAGAGGTAGATTCAATTCTTTTGATATTTCTTCATAACTTAATTCTTCAAAATATCTTTTCTCAACAAGTAATCGATAGCGAGGTTTTAACTTGCTCACTAACTCACGCATATGCATCATCTTCTGTTTATGCATTACCGTTTCTTCAGGATCTCTAGTTGTGCTTTTAGCATCGAAATAAATCACCTCACCATCTCCTGTTTTTATACCAGAATCCATTGAGGTTACTTTGATTCTTTTCTTCCTGATAAAATCTATGCAATTATTAGATGCAATTTTATACAGCCAAGTAGAGAATGCATAATTAGGAGAGTATTGCTCCAAACGATTAAAAGCTTTTCCAAACGCTTCAATGGTTAAATCATCCGCATCATCTGTGTTGCTAACCATTTTCAACATCATGTAATAAATAGATTCACGATAACGTTCCATTAACGACGCATAAGCAGACTGATCTCCTTTAATTGCGGCCTGAACAAATGCTAAGTCTTTTTTAGCTTTTTCTGACAAATGACTCGTGTCTACCATTTCTTATCGTCTTTTCTATCTATTGTATAATACATTATTGGAGCAAGAATAGCATATCCTATATCCAAGAATGGTAACCAAGCAATAAATTTAGTTTCATTTAATTTCTTCATTGCTAGCCCGAGAATTAACCACTTTAGCAAAAGAATAAACACGAAGATGGCTAAAGTCAACCAAACAAAATCACTCTTAAACAGTAAAGTAACAAAAGTTCCAAGCATTAACAACAACGATAGAGGATAGATTCCTAACATTAATTTCTTAATAACCTTGTAACTAGGAGCAGTTGTAAAATGTCTTGACTTTTGATTCACCCAATCTTTCCATGATTCAGCAGGTTCAGAATAACAATAGGACGCAGGATCAACATTAATTGTGTAGTTCTTTCTCTTCGCCGCTTCTTGCACAAATAAATCATCATCACCTGAAGATATTGCATAATGCGATTTAAAACCTTCCACTTCGTGGAAGACATTTTTTGTGTAAGCCATGTTTCTACCAATCCCCATGTAAGGTGTTTTTGCCTTTGCAAATGATAAATAATTCATCGCAATCCAAGCGGTATCAAAACGAATTATTCTATTGACCAAGCCTTTTCTTTTGAAATAAGGACCATAACCCAAAACAATTTCATGCTTGGGAGAGAAATGAGATTGCATACTTTTTAACCATTGGTTGCTTGCTGGTTTACAGTCTGCATCGGTGAGTAAAAGCTGATTATATCTTGCCCCTTTAATCCCAACAGTCAACGGTAATTTCTTGCCGTATTTTAAATGGGGACTTTTCTCTATTTCTATGACTTTTAAATTTGGGTAATCTCTTTGGTAAGCAGCTAGGATATACTTAGAATCATCCGTTGATTGATGATTGATGATAATCACTTCGAATTCTGGATAATCTTGCTCCAAAATAAAAGGCAAGAATTTAAAAATATTCTCCGATTCATTTCTAGCAGCAATAATAATAGAAACGCCCTCTTTCTTTCCCGATACGATCTTTCTTTTATGAAAAGCTAAACGGCCATAAACCAATACCACAAAGAAGAATTGTACAGAAGCCACCAAACAAAACAAGAAGAAGACATAAGTCTCCATATTGTAATCTAATTCTGGTAAATAATTCAACATCATTATTGCTTTCTACAAATATGGGGTGTTTCATAAATAGATTTATCTTTGCGCTGTATATTTATCAACAATTTTATGCACTTTGAACTAGAACTTACTGATTCTCAATCTAAAGCGAGAGTCGGAAAATTACATACTGACCATGGAGTCATTGAAACACCTATCTTTATGCCTGTTGGAACAGCAGGAACTGTGAAAGGAGTTCACCAACACGAATTAAAAGAAGATATTGAAGCTCAAATTATCTTGGGGAATACCTACCACTTGTTTTTGCGACCAGGATTGGAGGTGATAGAACCAGCTGGGGGGCTTCATAAATTCATGAATTGGAATGGCCCTATCCTAACTGACAGTGGAGGTTATCAAGTTTATTCTCTTTCTGGCGTGCGAAAGATAAAAGAAGAAGGCGTGACCTTTCAGTCTCACATTGACGGAAGCCGCCACATGTTCTCTCCAGAAAGAGCAATTGACATTCAACGTTCTATCGGTGCTGATATCATTATGGCATTTGATGAATGCACTCCCTATCCTTGTGATTTTGATTATGCAAAACAATCTATGCATATGACACATAGATGGCTGAAACGTTGTTTTACTCAAATGGATAAAACGGAACCTCTTTACGGACACGAACAAGCACTTTTCCCTATTGTTCAAGGATCAACTTATAAGGACTTACGAACAGAATCTGCTGAAACAATTGCTTCACATGATGCAATTGGAAATGCAATTGGAGGACTATCTGTTGGAGAACCTGCACCAGAACTGTATGAAATGACAGATTTAGTTTGTTCCATTCTCCCAACTGAAAAACCTCGCTATTTAATGGGAGTAGGTACTCCTGTCAATATTTTAGAATGTATTGCTTTGGGTGTAGACATGTTTGATTGCGTAATGCCTTCAAGAAATGCTCGACACGGAATGCTTTTCACCTCTGAAGGGATCATTAACATAAAAAATAAAAAATGGGAGAAAGATTTTTCCCCATTAGATCCAAACGGAAAGTCATTTGTTGACTCAACTTATACGAGAGCATACCTCAGACATTTAATGCGTTCAAAAGAACATCTTGCTATTCAAATTGCAACCATACACAATTTATCTTTCTATTTATGGTTAGTAACAGAAGCCAGAAAACACATTAAAGCCGGAGATTTTGTTTCTTGGAAAAATCAAATGATTCCAAAATTGGAGAATAGGTTATAGATGCTAAAAATTATTGACAAGTATATCATCAAGAAATTCTTGACTACTTTCTTCTTTATGATGGGAGTAATTATGATATTGGCAATGGTTTTTGATATTGCGGAAAAACTCGGTGAGTTTATCGAAAACGACGCAACGTTTTATGAGGTTGTCGTTGAGTACTATATCAACTTCATTCTATTTTACGGAAACATGTTCTCTTCGATGATTATTTTCGTTTCCGTCATTTGGTTCACTGCAAAAATGGCGCAAGACACTGAGATTATCCCTATATGGAACAGTGGTAGAAAATTTGGGAGATTCGTTAGACCTTATATGATTGCAGCAACACTCTTAATGCTCACCTCTTTAGCGTTTAACCATTTTATCATTCCACATTCTAATAAGGTTAGACTTAGTTTTGAGGATAAATTCTACCGAAACACAATAAGTGTACAAGACTATCATGCTGAATTCCCCAATAATGAAATCGTTTATTTTAAAAGTTATAATGGAGAGAACAATACTGTAACTAACTTTACCATTGAAAAATGGAATGGCAAAGGAGAACTTGTTTCTTTCATTAAAGCAGGTAGTGCTGTGAATATTCCTGGTGAAAAAAAATGGGTATTAAACAACTACTACCAAAGAATTGTTGGCTATCCAAATGATAAAATTATTCAAGGACCAACAACTGATACTACCTTCCAATTTAGTATTGATGAAATGGCAACGAGAGAGAATATTGCAGAAGCAATGGATTACTTTGCTCTAAGAGAATTCATTCAGCGAGAACGAGAGAAAGGATCGACTATGGTTCCAACGTATGAAATTGAATTGTATCAACGTTCATCTTACCCGTTTGCAACTTACATCTTAACCATCATCGGTGTTGCCGTAGCAAGCCGTAAAAAACGTGGTGGAGTAGGAATCAACATCGCCATAGGCTTGTTGATTATTTTTATTTACATCTTCGCAATGAAAGTGACAACTGTTGCTGCCATTAATGTTGGATTACCTGCATATTTTGCGGTTTGGGTTCCTAATATTTTGTTTGCGGGTGTAGCCTATTTACTTTATAGAAAAGCGAAAGCTTAGGGTTATTTTAATACCTCTAAAATAGGATTACCTGTTGTTGAATTGGGCATTTGCAAGAACAGTATGTGCGCCAAAGTTGCAGAAATTGCAGTAATCTCTATTTTTCGATAAACTTCTTGCGCTTTTATCTTTTTACCATACCAAAGTAACGGTACGTGCGTATCGTAATTAAAAGCTGACCCATGACTTGTCCCTTTTCTTGATAATTCAGTATCTGATAACTTTGGTAAATACCCTGGTTCTAGCATATAGATTACATCACCACTTTCTGCATGGTGATATCCTTTTTTCACCATGTCTAACCACTCATCATCTACAGCAGAATTATACAATTCTCTACCGGTAAAAACTCTTTTCACATTCTGCCAATCTTCTACCTCTTGCTTGACAAATTGAGCAACATTCTCCAACACTAACTTGTCTGATTTGATTGCTTTTTGGTCTAAATAGATATTGTTATTCTCTTCAGTTAAAATATAATCCTTACCAAATTGCTGAATCACTTGATTTCTTAAGTTCATTAAATTCTCTTCTAAAAAAAAGTAACCTCCTGGTAAATTGTTGTCAATTAAGTATTGAGGCACAGGAACTACGGCATGATCTCCTGTTAAAAAAACGGTGTATTCTCCTTTGCCGACTTTCTGATCTAATTGCTTCAATAATTTTTGAATTTCTAGATCCAGGCGAATGTAAATATCTTCTAACTCTACAGAATAAGGCCCAAATGCATGCCCCGCTAAATCAGGAGTAGAATAACTGATACACAACATATCCGTTTGCAAATCTTTGCCTAATTGCTCATTATCAACAGATTTCAATGCAAAATCTGTAAGAAAAGTATTAGCAAAAGGTGTATAGGCAAACAATTCATAATTCGCTTGCCCATTGGTCATCTCTTTTAAATCATAAGGAAAGGTTGGAGTTGTTTTTCCTGGTAACAAATGCTCATACGGAGAATTATCAGGACCGCTTTCTTGATAAGATTCAATATCCAAAATAGTATTCCATTCTTCTTTTAAATAATTATCTGCTTGTTTCTCATCGTTAAATGATTCAACCCAAGAAGGTAACTTTTCTTTATAAAAAGAGCTCGTAATAAACTTTCCCGTTTCAAAATCGAACCAGTAAGAACCATCGCTGAGGTGTCCACCCGGTAAAATTGCTCCTCTATTCTTAATTGACATGGAAATAACTTTTGCAGATCGGTAGGTCATCTTTAGTTGATCTGTAATTGTATTTGCCTTCAAATTCATTGGAGAAAAAAGTCCATAAATAGATTTTGTACCAATTGAAGTCACTGTAGAGTCTTCTACGCAATTAAGCAGTTGACCTGTTGATCTGTCAAACCATTCATTGGCAACGATTCCATGATTGCTGGGTGTTGTGCCTGTGTAAATAGACGCGTGACCAGGTCCTGTATAGGTTGGAATATAGTTGTATTGGGTATTTCTACAGTTTACTCCCTCGTTCATCAATTTCTTAAAGCCATTCTCACAAAATTTATCCGAATAACGGTACAGATAATCGTAGCACATCTGGTCAACGACAATTCCAACAACTAGTTTGGGAGAATTGTATTGTTGCGCATTAGAAGAAAAAGAGAGGGTTAATAAAATGACGATGACAAGGTGTTTCATTCTGAAAGTTTTAGAAGATAAAGTTACATTTTTTTCCAACAAAAAAGACGACTCAAAAGAACCGTCTTTTTGTAATTATTTAATTGCTCAATTAATGAATCACTACTAACTTAATTGGTAAAGAAGAATACTCTTCAGAATCGACCAAAACGAAATAATACCCTTGAGGCAACTCTTGAGTAGATAAGTTGATCGCATTTGTTTGTCCAACTACATTCTCATTCATTACCATCTGTCCTGCTTGATTTAAAACACTCACTCTTGCCCCATTCAATACTCTTGAAGTACTTAAAGCAACTGTATTATTTGCAGGATTTGGAAATACCTTTACCTCCAACTGGCTTTCTGTTAATTCTGAAAGAGAAGCAGTATTCACATCATATGAAACTTTAAAGTCATCGAAATAAAAACCATCTTTACGAACACCTCCATCAGCTTCGATAATAAAGCGAACGCTGATTGTTTGCCCAATGTAATCACTTAAATTAACAACGTCATTAACCCAGCTATTTTGAGTTCCTTCATAAACAGGTTCTGCATCTGGCTGTACCGAACCGCTTGCTGAAGTTCCTGGAACAGTATACTCTGTACACTGCCCCTGCCATGTTGTTCCTCCATCAACCGAAACTTGAAATTGACAATAATCATAGTCCTCTTCTATTTCCCATCTTGCCCAGTATGAAATTTGGGCAGACAATGCATTTGTCAGGTCTATAGATTGATTAAACTCATAAATTGCAGTAGAATTATTTGTATAATTTGCTCCTGGAGAATCTGTAAAACTATTAGATGCAGAATAAAACTGTGCATTTGTCAACGACCAGTTTCCCGTCCAGCTTGTGGAGTTAGTTGCATCATCAAAAACTTGTAAAGGTAAAGTACCGTACGTTTTTACAATTGTGTCTCTCATTGTCCATGTTGGGTATTCTGTCTTTAAAACATATTTCACTTCATCTCCAAATTGAATAGCAGGATCAAGAACATACGTAATCGTACCTGAACTTGTTTGTTTAATATTCAAATTATAGACAACTGGTGCCCCAACCGACTGAATATTAAGCAATGGGTCAATTGACACTGTTATCGCTCCATCCACTAAACCTAATCGTTGTACATCGTGATTAAAACTACCCGTCATTGAGGATATCGAAGAAGGATCTGTATCTTTCACCACTAAAAACAAGTGAGTAATGTGAGCCAATATTCTATTAGGCCCAACCATACCATCGCAAGTCGATATCACTTCAGAAGGAGAAGGCCAAAATGCTGTTCCAACCTCGGGTGTCATTGCGAAAATGGTGTCTTTTTGACCAGTTTCGATATCTACCTTATACATATAATCATCTGAATCTCCAGAAGCAGGATACAAACCTGAACTTTTGAAGTTGGAATAACCATTAAAGGTTGTCATATGAGAAGAATAGGCATCAAAATAATCGTGATGATCAGCAAACTCAGCATCTGTTGTTCCGATAGGAAACAATAAGTCTTGTCCATAAGTATGTGCATTGAACGCAGATGTAAAACCAACATTCTCTACTAACCACTGAATGGCTTGTGTTTCAGGTTCAGAAAAAGCACTAGTACCTGGATAAACATCATTGTCCGGATCAGTACTCACTCCAGTTGTATTCCAACCATAAGAATAATTTCTATTTAAATCAACTCCAACATTGGTTGTCCCCACGTTGCGTTTATTCTTTCTATGCATTCCTCCTCCGTTTGGATCAGTTGTTTCGTTTTGTATATACCCATCTGGATTGATACACGGAACGAAATACATTTCTGTATTGTCAACCAAAAATTTAACCTCATCATTGGTCGCATAATTTTCCAACAAATACCACATGTAGTATATTGTTTCTGACATACTTAATGGTTCACGTGCATGATGGATAGCTGTGTATAAAACTTTTGTTTCTGCACTTTCATTTGAATTTGGATTATCTGAGATTTTCACATGATAAATAGGTCTTCCCTCCCAAGTTTGAAAAGTAGAAATTGGTGCTTTGGCAGAAATCAAAGTAGGATATTGTGCGACCATCGCATCCAATTCATTCAGCATTTCTTGATACTTATACATTCCAGCATAGGAATTGGGATCTGTATCGAAATTAACGGGAGGAACAATTTGTCCTTGTCCACCAGTAGTTGCACAAGCAACATTTTTATTTACGACTTCATTGATTGCTCTTTCACGATAGAACTTTTTTACATCTTCAATCAGAATATCAAACTGAACGTTGTTGTCTTTAAGAACTTGAATTTGCTCTGCTGAAAAATCAGTAATCAAAAACGTATTTTCTTTTCGAGACCCATGATCTACAGGAAGTCCAAGATTAGAGAGGTTGACAATTTCTAAATCGTTTGCATAAATCTTCACTTTAGAATAATCTTGACTAAACGAAAATGAGCTTAGTAATAAAAAGAAGAGAGTAACTTTATTAATCATTTTTATAGTTTTATAGTTCACTGCAAGGTATTGATAAAAGTTGGAAAGCTAGCCCCGTTTAATCAATAAAAAGGACTGATTATTACATTCCTAATAAACTATATGCTATAATTATCTTACAACTAAGTTCATTTAACAGAGAAATAGATTCACTCATCAACCTAATTTAACCATCTGTAATTATTATCCAGTTGATTCAATGAAAACAAATTAATTTTGACAACAACTAATTAACTTAAAAAAAGAATGTCAGAAAGAAAAGTATCATTTGGAAGAATATTTTGGCCTAGCTTATGGGCAGCACTAATCGTGTCAATTATTGGCTTACTAATATGGCTTTTGGTCATTAGTAGTTTTGTAGGAGGTTTAGATAGTTCAAAAGGAATTTCATTAGAAGACAAAACCGTCTTACACATGAAACTCAATGGTAAAATTGGTGAAAAAAGTAAATCAAAATTTAATCCTTCTAGTTTCCAACTAGACATCACTTTAGGATTGGCTGACATTCTTCACGGTTTAGAAGAAGCAAAAAAAGATGATAAAATAAAGGGAGTTTTCATCGAAATCGATGCGCTTTCTTGTGGATTTGCTACGGCAAAAGAAATCAGAGATGCAATCAATGATTTTGAAGAGTCAGGAAAATTTGTTGTAGCTTATAATAGTGGAGAAATGATTTCTCATTTAGAATATTTCATAGCTTCTGCTGCCAACGAAAATTACGGTTTCCCAAGTTCTACGATGCAATTTTTAGGACTCGGTGCTGAATTATCTTTCTTTAAGAATACTTTAGACAATTTAGAAGTAGAGATGCAGGTAATCAGAGGTTCGAATAACGACTTTAAAAGTGCAGTTGAACCGTTCTTTCGTTCTAACATGAGTGATTCTTCAAGGTTGCAAATTGAAACATATCTAGGCGGACTTTGGGCTGACTACAGAAAAGACATTGCTAAAGACAGAAAGGTATCTGTTGATGAACTGAACAATATTGCAGAAAATGCATTGGTACAAGACGTAACTGATGCAGTTGAATACAAACTAATAGACGCTGTAAAATACAGAGATGAAGTAATTACAATCGTTCGTAAAAAAGCGGAAACTGCTAAAGAAGATGATTTAGAACTTCTTGAATTCTCCAAGTATGCAAAGAAAAGATTTTACCAAAATCAAGTTTTAAACGAAGCAGACGAACCAAACATTGCTGTTATTATTGCAGAAGGAGGAGTCGCTAAAAGTGGTGACGGATTAACTTCTGATGAAATTTGCAAACTTTTTCAAGATGCGAGAGAAAATGAAAGCATCAAAACAGTTGTTTTTAGAATCAACAGTCCTGGAGGCAGTGCATTGGCAAGTGACGAAATCTGGAGAGAAGTAAAATTAACCAATGACGTCAAAGAAGTAACGGTATCCATGGGAGATGTTGCTGCATCTGGAGGATATTACATTGCTGCACCAGCAACTACTATTTTTGCAGAACCAACAACAATCACAGGCTCAATAGGTGTTTTTGGAGTGATTCCTTACACTGGTAAGATGATGGAAAACAAATTAGGTTTGACATTTGACAGAGCATCCACCAACAAGCATTCTATCATGACAACCAACCGTAAATTAAACGAAGAAGAAATGACAATGATACAAGCAGGAGTAGATGAAATTTACGACTTGTTCAAATCTAGAGTTGCAGAAGGTAGAGGAATGACCAAAGAGCAAGTCGATGTGATTGCAAGAGGTCGTGTGTGGACAGGACGCGATGCAAAACGCATTGGTTTAGTGGATGAATTAGGTGGGTTAAAAGACGCTATCGCTTTTGCAGCAAAGAAAGCGAGTATTACCGATGTAAAAACGCTTTATTACCCAATGGTAAAAGAAGACAAACTCGGTGAAATTCTTGCACAATTTGAAGAAGGAAGCGACGTAGAATCTTCCATTGAGCTTCCAGAATCATTAATGGAATATTACAGTCAATTAAAGAAATTAGAATCAATACAAGGGATGCAAATGAGAATGCCTTACGAAGTAAGCATCAAATAAGCACCTACTACACAAAGAAATTCGCTTTATGTATATTTACATAGAGCGAATTTTTTAGTTAAAAAATTAATCTTGAACATGAATAAAATAATTATCTTACTTCTTGTTGCTTTCAGTGTTACTTCATGTGCGCTGAATAAATTATTTTTAAATCCTCGACCATTGACTGTTGATTTCCAACGAAACTTTTATTCTCCAGAAACAAAGGATACACTTTCTCTTGCTTTTAAAGATGTAAACACCCCAGTCATCACAACTAAAACAGGAGAATTAGCAAAATTCAGTTACGAAATTGAAAATGTCAATTTTAAAAGTTCTCGCGATAGAATGATTAACGGTTGGTTGGTAAAACCTAAAAATTATAACGGAACGACTATCTACTTTTTACACGGGAACTCTGGTAACATACCTTACAATTTTCCACTAGCTGAACCTTTTGCTAAAAGAGGCTACCAAGTTTTTTTAATTGACTATTCTGGTTTTGGATTCTCAGAAGGGAAAGCAAAAAGAAAAGACATTCTAAAAGATGCCAATGAAGGTTTGGACTATTTACTCAATAGAAAAGACATCACTTACGACAAATTAGTCATCTATGGTCAATCGTTGGGGGGGCATCTTTCTTGTATAGTTGCCAACCAAAATCAAGATAAAATTGATGGATTGGTTGTGGAAGGAGCTTTTTCTTCTCACAAAGACATTGCTGCAGATCAAGTTCCAGTTCTTGCGAGAATATTTGTCCGAGAAATATACAGTGCAGAAAAGAACCTGCCGAAGTTTAAGAAACCTGTTATGATTATTCACAGTACTGAGGACACCCGCATTGACATCAAACATGGAAAACGACTTTTTGAAGTTGCAAACGAACCTAAAATCTATTATCAAATTGATAAGAAACATGTTAGAGGTCCATTGTATTATGCGGATAGTATTTGCTTCAAAATTGACCAAATTTTGAATAGTCAAAAATAAAAGCTAGACTTATGCATGATTAAAGCATTCGTATTCTTGATGTTAATTTCCATTTGTGGTCTTAAGCTAAGATCTCAAATCGACAACAAGCAAAAGAATCAAGTCTATTTAGAATTGGGAGGGCCGGCAATTATTGCTTCCGTCAACTACGAGCGAGTATTAATCCAATGGAGTAAATTGTCGATTGCCGCTAGAATAGGAATTGGTTCTAATCGAATTACTGATTTTAACCAAACACTCAATCCTGATGTTTCTATTCCGTTAGAAGTTCTAACTTCCGTCAACTTAAATTCTACAGGAACTTTCAAATTGAAATTTGGCCTAGGCAACACTTTTAATTCTACGGTTATTCTTTCTTCAGAATTAAAAACGAAACGGTTGAATTCACAAAATGTGATTTACGCAAATTGGACTTCATTATCAATTAAAAAATAATGTTGTATTCTCCATAAATTACATTCCAATCTTAGAAAGGTATCAGAATCTTCGGAATTGGATATCTCTCTCAATAGGCTATAAATTTTAATGAAACAATTCGCCTTTATATTACTTGTCTTTACGCTCTTAGGGTGCAAAAAACACAACGATGAAATTCAAAATTTAAACGGAAATAGGATTGACGTTTTAGGTCATGCCGGAATGGGAATCAATAGTCAATTTCCAATCAACTCAGGAGAATCAATACTCGCCTGCCTCAATAAGAA
>DQTF01000014.1 GCA_015662935.1 Crocinitomicaceae bacterium
ATTACTGATGAGGATGGAAAGTTCGAATTATCACTACCCAAAGACTTGCCAGATACAATGGTATTTACAGCCATGGGGTTTTATCCCGATACAATTGTTGTCACCAAAAAAGATAGATTTATTTCTTTTGAAGTTGTACTTTTTTCAGAACAGTTGCTTCCAGAAATGGTTGTCAAAGTCAAGAAAGGTACTCATACAATTTCACGATTAAAAGTACTCCATGTAGAGAATATTTCTTCTGGAGAATTAAGAAAAGCCGCTTGTTGCAATCTGTCAGAATCTTTCGAAACAAATGCTTCGGTTGATGTCAATATCACAGATGCTGTTTCTGGAGTAAAGAAAATCCAAATGATGGGGTTGGACGGAGTGTACACTCAAATTCAAATGGAAAACATCCCATACCTGAGGGGACTAGAAAGTGCATTCTGATTAAATTCGATGTCCGGTACGTGGATTGAGTCCATTCAAATAACAAAAGGCACAGGAAACGTAGTAAACGGGTATGAGTCAATGGCGGGACTTGTATCTTGAAGTAAAAAAACCTCAATCAAAGGAAATCCTATACCTTAATGGATATGTAAATGGAATGGGTAGGGCAGAATTGAATTATAGCACAACACATTGATAGCCTTGAATCAGATAGAATTGAAATCGTTCCAGGTGCTTTTGCTGAATTACCCGCTTGCTGCAAGCCAAGAGGGATGAAAAAACGTAAAAACTAATTTTTGAAATACAAATACTAGAAAGCGATTAGAAATGATCGCTTTTTTTGTGTGCATGATTTAAGTACAATTAATTTACTATTTTTGTTTTCGCATTAATTTAAAGCAAAATATATGTCATATTTATTTACATCTGAATCAGTTTCAGAAGGTCATCCAGATAAAGTAGCGGATCAAATTTCCGATGCATTAATTGATAACTTCATGGCTTTTGACCCGCAGTCAAAGGTTGCTTGTGAAACGCTAGTAACAACTGGACAGGTTGTCCTCGCAGGAGAAGTTAAAACAAACACCTATCTTGATGTTCAAAAAATTGCAAGAGAAACAATTTCTAAAATTGGTTACACTAAGTCAGAATACATGTTTGATGCAAATTCTTGTGGTATTCTTTCAGCAATTCACGATCAATCAGATGATATCAATCAAGGAGTTGACAAAGCGAACCCAGAAGAGCAAGGAGCAGGTGATCAAGGGATGATGTTTGGTTATGCGACCAAAGAAACAGAAAACTACATGCCTTTAGCATTAGATTTAGCACACATGATTTTGAAAGAAATGTCTAACATCAGAAATAATGAGCCAGATTTAATTGCTTATTTACGTCCAGATGCAAAGTCTCAAGTAACAATTGAATATTCTGATGATAACGTTCCTCAAAGAATTGATACAATCGTTGTTTCTACACAACATGATGATTTTGATACAGAATCAGTGATGTTAGCGAAGATTAAAAAAGATATCGTAAATATTGTCATTGCAAGAGTAAAGGCTTCTTTACCAGCAAATATTCAAGCATTGTTTACAGATGAAATCCAATACCATATCAACCCAACAGGAATATTTGTAATTGGAGGTCCTCATGGAGACACAGGATTAACAGGTCGTAAAATTATCGTTGATACATACGGAGGAAAAGGTGCTCACGGTGGTGGTGCATTCTCTGGAAAAGATCCTTCTAAAGTGGATAGATCAGCAGCCTATGCAACAAGACATATTGCAAAGAATATGGTTGCAGCAGGATTGTGTGATGAGGTGTTAGTACAAGTTTCGTATGCGATTGGTGTAGCAGAACCTTGTGGTTTATTCATTGATACATACGGAACATCAAAAGTAGATGTGACTGACGGAGAAATGGCAAAGAAAATTTCTGAAATTTTTGACATGCGTCCATATTTCATTGAACAACGTTTGAAGTTAAGAAACCCTATTTATTCTGAAACAGCTGCTTTTGGGCACATGGGGAGAAAGAACGAAGTGGTAACAAAAACATTTACATCTCCAGACGGAACAACAATTACGAGAGAAGTTGAACTATTTACTTGGGAAGCATTAGATTATGTGGATAAAGTGAAGGCAACTTTTGGGTTGTAAGAGATAAATGAAATAATTTTAAAGTTCCTTATCAGTTGATAAGGAACTTTTTTTATGAGTTAGAGTAGTTTTTTGAAGTTTATCCTGTAAAAAAGCAACCTTTATGTTGTTTTGCAGTTTAACCATATGAAAACAAAATCTACATCTATGAAAAAGAGTTTAATTCTAATTGCAATTTTATGCGCGAATTATGCAGTGTCTCAAAATAGTTCTACTAAACTTGAAAAGAAAAGTACAAAAACTCAAATTGTTATTTCCTCTGCAAAAAAAACAAGCTTTTAATGATTCTATTAATAAGCAAATTCAGCAAATTGAAAGTCACTTAAATTCTATTCAAATAAAATGGGATTATGTCCAAAATGACCCTTCAGAAAACCAACTAGCTACGGATAATGGCTGGTTTGATGATATGACAGCCATCAAAAATAGCTTGACCACCAAAAAACAAGTACTTACAGATTCTCTGAAATAAACTATTATGAAATTTTTTCTATCTCTATTTACAACACTATTTTTAATAAGTATTGGTTTAAGTCAGGGAGGTCCTGATTGTGCATCGATAGAGCCAATTTGTACAGATGTTGGAGTTACCTATACTGCAAACACAGGTGTGGCTGAAGCATCAGCTACTGACCCGGGTAATGATTACGGTTGCCTTATAACTCAACCAAATCCAACTTGGTATTATTTTGAAATATCAAGTAACG
>DQTF01000147.1 GCA_015662935.1 Crocinitomicaceae bacterium
CAATTTCATTTTTTTGTCTTGCTTCAGAATCAGCATATAAATTTTTGAGTTCAATCGTTTTTGCTTGCACAAAATTTAGGAGATTGATAGAACCTGGTCTAGTTGAAGAAACTTTCACTAATTTGTTTAAAGCCGTGTAAATACCTTTTTTAGCGGCTTCCTTATTATCGTAAAGAACATCAATACCTTTTCTATGGTATTCATAATTACAATCTCTCAACGGGGTAAACAGTTCGTGTAAAATATTATCCACTAACCAATATCTGTTTCTTTTACCTCTTTCATTAGATTTCCAACCTGGAGCTCCAGAAGATTGCGCATTAGAAACAATTTCTCGTGCTATATTAAAGTATTCTGTTCCTCCTTTTAGGGAAAATGAATCATAGTCCATTCCAAGAATAAAGTAAGCATAGAATGCAAGCATCGAAGTTAAGTTGTCCTTATATTGATTGGGGACATAAATTAAAATTGCATTTCTAGAGAATGAAAAGGCTGCGTCATCGTCTTGGAAATTAAAGATGGTTGTGTTATAACTGGAATTCAAAGAGGGTCGTGAAGACTGGACTTGAATGGAACCGCTAAACGATCCGGAAGAAGGGATTTTATCAATTTGAAATTGTATCGCACAATTGACTCTTTCTTCCACCTCGTACTTATCTTTTGTCCATTTGGTATTGTTCATCAACTCATAGATGGTATTCTCCAATTGTTCTAAAACCTCTCTTTCAACACTTGTTAATTCAAGTCTCGCGTCTGTAATTACAGTCACTTGACAATTTAATTCTTGTGCATTTAAAGAAGCCCAAGAGAAAAAAACGTAAAAAATAACTACTATAAATCTCATCCAATATATGTTTTCAAATAATTTAAAATATCTTTTGCAACTGCTTCTTTAGACTTTAACTCAAAAGATTCCAAATTATTGCGATTATCTAAAATACTAATTTTATTTGTGTCCACACCAAAACCTGCACCAATATCTTTCAAAGAATTCATAACAATCATGTTCAGATTCTTCGCTTCTAATTTTTTAGTCCCGTTTTTGATTAAATCTTGCGTCTCAAGAGCAAAACCAATCAAATATTGCTGGTCAGTTTTAACACTTCCTGCCCATTTAAGGATGTCTGGATTCTTGACGAGTTCAATGATCATGTCGTCAGCTTTTTTCTTAATCTTCTCTGTTTCTTTATTCTTTGGTCGATAATCTGCAACTGCAGCAGCAAACACTCCATAATCACAATCAGTCCATCTTTGTTGAACCTCATGCAACATTTCATCAGCTGATTTTATTTGGATGAATTCTAAATCCTCATTCTCCAAACTTAAATGTGTTGGACCAGTAACCAGCATAACTTTTGCTCCTCTTGCGAGAAACTCCTCTGCTATTCTGAAGCCCATTTTACCACTTGAGTGATTTCCGATAAATCGAACAGGATCAAGTGCTTCGTAAGTTGGTCCGGCAGTAATTATTACTTTCTTACCTAAAAAATCATTTTTGGAAGCACCCACAATATTCTCAATGTATTCAAAAACTGTGTCAGGCTCAGCCATTCTTCCTTCTCCAGATAAACCGCTCGCTAACTCACCTGATTCTACTGGAATGATTTGAACACCATCTTTTGTAAGTAGCTCTAAATTTCTTTGTGTAGTTGGATGGGCGTACATATCTAAATCCATTGCTGGAGCCACGATGGTCTTCGTCTTCATGGATAAATAAGTTGCCAATAAAAGATTATCGCAAGATCCGTTTGCCATCTTACTCAATGTATTTGCTGTCAATGGTGCAACAACAAATAAGTCTGCCCACAAGCCATATTCGACATGATTATTCCAAGTTCCGTTTTGTTTGTTCCAAAACTCAATTCCAACAGGATTATTAGAAAGAGTAGAAACTACAAGTGGACTGATAAAGTCAACCGCAGAAGGAGTCATAATGCATTTCACATCTGCTCCATTTTTTTTCAATAAACGTATAAGAAATGTAATTTTATAGGCTGCAATTCCTCCAGTTATTCCAAGAAGAATGCGTTTACCTCGCATAAATTGATTTCGTTAAATTAGTTGTAATAGAATCTATTTTTCAGAAGAATCTTCCGGCATTCTAGCATAGATGTTATCTTTCAATAATTCTTGCATTGCAATAGCAACTGGCTTTGGAAGTCTTTCATAGAAACGAGAAATTTCAATTTGTTCTCTGTTCTCAAAAATCTCTTCTAAGTTATCTGTTGTAGAAGCAAATTCAGCCAATTTAGAAGTCAACTCTTCTTTCAATTCAACACTTAATTGATTTGATCGTTTAGACATCATTACAATTGACTCATAAATATTGCCTGTGTTTACTTCCATCTCGTCAGTATTACGAGTGATTGTTGTTTTTTCTGCTGTGCTATTCTTAAAATCCATGTCTATAAATTACTTTCTTCAATAAAAACTTCTTTATCTTTCAAAATCTGATCATTGTACCTTATTACTAGATTCAGGTATTTAGAATCAGGAAATTCAACTACAAAAGTACGATATCTTTCAATAGTATTGTCTATTCTTTCCATTTTTTTGCTCTTAACACTATTTTTTGCTAAGAAGTAGGAATTTTTAACCATTAAGTAGTTGACTTCCTCCTTGAATTTTGTTCTTGGGAAATCTTCGTTAAAAGTCACTGCTGCACTTACAGCTGCTCTATAATATTCTGTTTTATCATATAACTTAACAGCATCGTATGCTTTTTGCTCTAACTTAAACCTCAACCTATCGATGATGTGATTACTAGAATCTACTAGGTTAGAATTAGGAAACCTATCAATGAACGTTTGTAAATCTGAGATTGCTAATTCAGTTGCATTTTGATCCAACGAAGAAGTTGGCGATTCTGCTACTCCACAAAGAGCTGCTAAAAAGAGTGCCTCTTCCGCTTTAGGACTTGCCGAAAAACGTTTGGAGAACATGTTCAAATAATAGCCTGCCATATATGGATCATTTCCAACATAGTAAGCTTTACCTATTCTAAAATAAGAAACTTCTCCCTCTGGAGTTTTTGGTAAGCGTTGATAAACTTGCTCATATAAGGCAATCGATTTAACTTCGTGTCCACCGTCGTATAACTCATTCGCCATATCGAACTTAGCAGCGTAATCATCTGACTTTAGTATTTTATTATAGCTCGAACAACTTGTCAAAACAAGTACCGCAAAAAGAATAATAAGAATTGAATATTTTTTCATTGAAAGCAAAAGTAATAGAAATAACTATTAATGACTGTTAACGAACCCTAATATTACGCCCAATTTTCAAAATTGTTGTTGGACGGATTCCATTTAATCGACATAAGCGTGAAACTGATGTCCTATTTCTTCTTGCAATAGAGCTTAACGTATCACCTGATCTTACTCTGTGATACTTCTTACTACCCGAAGAGGTTGAGGCAGTACTTGAAGAACTCGAACCTGCTCTAAAAATCCCTCTGTGCACTAATAAATTCTCGTCTTTGACTTTTTTCGTTTTAAAATCAATAATTTTCTCTGGATTCATTGGTATATCATAGAATCTGACCTCAAAGTGTAAATGAGAACCAGAAGAATGTCCCGTATTCCCTCCTAACCCCAAAGGTTCTCCAGCTTTAACTTCCTGATTCGGCACAACTAAATGCTTGTCAAGGTGCGCGTAGAATGTTTCGAGCCCATTATGATGTCGCACAACCACCAAGTTACCAAAACCACTTTTATTATATTTTGCGTATCTCACTTTCCCTGACCATGCCGATCTTACTGTGTCTCCTGTTACCAAATCAATATCAGTTCCGTTGTGATTTCGTCCTCTTCTCCATCCAAATCTAGAAGTCACTACTCCATCAAAAGGCATTACGAACTCATCACTGGAGCTATCTTGAACACATAACCAAATTGTATCTTTCAACTTATTGACATCATTTTTTAATTGCGAAGTGTAACAAACCTCTGTGTCCCAAGATTGAATATAGTTCAATGAAGAATTTTCAGATATTTCAGAATGAAGCTCTTCATTTAATATCCCATTAAAATTTAAATCCTCTTCAAAAATCCAAGTTCGGTTAGAGTAAATAAGCATTCTGCCATTTGGAGTCTCTAGTGTTTCAATAAGTTTTTGACCAATTGAAGAGCTCGCACTTAGAGTAAGAATTAGAAGGAGGAGAAAGCGCATATTTATGTTCTAGTTTAATCTGTTTGCAAAGTTAATAAATCAGTTGTTATATTTTTATAACATCCATTACAAGGAGGTTATAAAATAAGTCTTCATTTGGCCTAACAACATCTAAATAGCCTTTACCACCATAGGCTTCAGCAGATGGAACAAGAACAAACATCCTGTCTGATTTTTTAGCATTAATTAACGCTTTCTTCAACCCTGGAACTGTCCCGCTATCATTTAACCGTAATTTAAAAGGCTCACCCGATCGATATGTATTTACATATAAAGAATTGGTAGGAGTAGAAACCATTGTGTGAAACAAAATTTCTTCATTCTCATTAAATGCTAATTCATTCTTAGAATTCTCTTCAAAAACCCACACTTTATTCCCATCAACCTCTCTAGTTGGTTTTGTTTTTTCAATGATTCTAATTTTGAGAATATTATCTGAATTTGGAGGGATTAAACCTTTGATTCCCTTCTCTCCTCGCGCCAAGTCGCTAGGAATATAAATTTCAGCGTAATCTCCAACCTTTAACTTTTGAAGCGCAATGTCCCAACCTTTGGTTTGCATTTGAAAACCAACCATAAAAGGAATGCTTGACTTGTTTAATAAATGATTACCATCCACTACTTTGTTATCTTTCAGAAAGACTTTGTAGTCAATTTTGATCATGTCTCCTTTTGCAATAACCTCTCCTTTTCCATGTTTTATCCATTTGATAATGATTCCATTATCTAACTCTTCTTTATCTATTGCTATTACAGGATGGTCCAAAATATTGACTTGAACAGAATCAATTTTCTGCGATTCTTTCTCTGTTTTATCTTCAGAATTACTCTTTACTACAGTTGTATCGCAACTGATAAAAAATGCCATGATGGCTAATAATATAATATCTCTCATTCTTAATTTATTTAATGACCAATAAGTGAATATCAACTACCAAAGTTGTCAAAGGAGGAATGTTCTGACTATCTCCCATCAGTCCATGTCCTAGATGACTTGGGATGATTAGCTTTGCTCGATCATTGATTTTTATCAACTTTATTGCTTCTTGCACTCCAGACTCTATGTCGCTTCTGTCAACATTTAAGTCAACGTATTCATCGTCCTCAGTTTTGTCGCAAACGGTACCATCCAGTAAGGCAATTTCATATTCAATTTCTACTACATTTCCAGGTCTTGGAGAATAAACAGTATCCACATCTCCTTTTTCGTAGATGAAAATTTGCAGACCAGAACCTGTTTCTGTCATTTCCCAATCCTTGTGTGCTTCCAAGAAAATTTTAATCGCAATCTCTTCTTGAATGGCAATTTCCTTGTTCAAATCAGTTGAATTTTGTTTCGTCCAATTCACTTCTGGATTTACTTTTACAACTTCTTCTGAACAAGCAGAAAATAAAATCAATATGGTAATTACGAATATTCTCATTTAAAATAATTGGGTGCTACTTCTTTAAATTTCTTGATTGTCTCATCTAAATTCACAAAGGATGCTCCACCTGATGCATTTTTATGCCCACCACCGTTAAAGTGATCTCCAGCAAGTACATTAACTGCAATATCACCTTTCGATCGAAAAGATATTTTAACCATGTCTCCACTTTCTCTAAAAAAGACCGCTGCATCAACACCTTCCATTGAAAGAGCAACGTTTACTAATCCTTCTGTATCTCCTTTGATATGATTGAAACGCTCCAGCTCTTCTTCGGTTACAGAAACTATTGCCACATGCAATTCTTCAATTACTTCTAATCGCTCAGCTAGAATATGCGCGCGTAGCTTTATCTTGTCTATTCTATTGTTATCAAATGTTGCTTCGTGCACTTCTGCTTGTTTCACGCCATGCTTTAGTAACGATGCTAAGACTTCGTGCGTTCGAGCTGTTACAGAACTGTATCTAAACGAACCTGTATCTGTCATGATACCAAGATACAAAGGAGAACCCATTCTTTTATCTAGTAATTCAATGCTTCCAGAAGCTTCAATTAATTCATAAACCAACTGTGAAGTTGAACAAACATCAGGTTGTGACACTGCGATATCCACAAAATTATCTGGATCTAAATGATGGTCAATCATTACCTTCATTCCTTTTGCCTGCTCTAGAAAAGGTCCCATCTCTTTACCTAAACGATTAGCTCCATTATAATCTAAGCAGAATATTAAGTCAGCATCTTTCAAGGCCTCTTTCACTTCTTGTTCATCCTCCTCGAAGGTTGCAATTCTCACATCATCTTTTGCCCATTCAATAAAATCAGGGCATTTATCCGGATGGCAAATTTTAGCATCCTTGCCTAATGCTTTAACGAAATGATACATCCCCATTGAACTACCAATTGAGTCTCCATCAGGAGAACGGTGACTTGTAATCACTATATTATTGGCTGTTTGAATTGCAGCTACTATTTGCTTTGCGTTTATCATTAATTTTTCTCGTTATTTAAACAATTTTGCTGTTTCTTTTTCAATTCTCGTTTTTAATTCATCCGAAACAGGATAAAGTGGCATTCTCATCGTTGGTTGCATGATATTCATTTTTGCCAAAGCGATCTTCACTCCCCCTGGATTTCCTTCTTCAAACAACATTTGCGTTATTTGGTGTAATTGATAATGCCCTTCTTTAGCTACATCATAATTTCCTTGCGCAGCATCGTGCACCATCTCAGAAAAAATCTTCGGGAAAGCATTTGCACTCACTGAAATCACCCCTTCTACTCCAATTGACATTAAAGGAACAACAATCGCATCATCTCCAGACAAAACGGAAAATCCTTCTGGTTTGTTTTGAACAATGTCCATTATTTGTCCTAAATCACCCGATGCCTCTTTCATGGCAACGATGTTATGAATCTTTGCTAACTCCAAAGTTGTACTTGCAGAAACATTAGAACCTGTTCTTCCTGGTACATTATACAAGATGATTGGCAAGTCTGTGCAACTAGCTATGTATTTATAATGTTCGTAAATTCCTTTTTGCGTCGGTTTGTTATAATACGGTGATACTGAAAGAATTCCATCAATTCCTGAAGGAAGTTTTTTGAGCAATTCTCCAACAGCAATTGTATCATTGCCTCCAACTCCGTAGATAATTGGTAAAGCACCGTTATTTTCTTCTTGCACAGATTTCAGCACCTTCGTTTTCTCTTCTTGAGAAAGAACTGGCGACTCTCCTGTAGTTCCTTGCACCACTAAAAAATCCATTCCGTTATCGATTTGATAACGAACCAATTTTTTCAGCGCATCAAAATCGATGCTGTAATCCTCATTAAAAGGAGTTACTAAAGCTACTCCTGCACCTTTGAATGTATTTTTCATTCTATTTTATCTTTTCTAATGTTTCTTTCACAAAATTAAGCAAATGCATTGGTGATGTTGATTCTGATTGTAACTTAATATCACAAAACTCACTAGACACATTTACGCCAATTCTATATTTTACTTTTTGCTTTTTTAATTTCTTTGCAATCTTTTTCGGAGGTTCACAAAAAAACAATTGAGCATCAAAGGGTTGACTGAGTAATTTACTTGCTTCTTCATTCTTCAGTTTCCCAAAAAGATTAAATTCTTTCTCATTAATAAATACAACTGAGCTCTGTTCTCCCAACACGTCTTTTTCTTTTTTACTCTGGACAATCGACAGTATAAAACACTCATGTACATTTAAATTCATTTCTTTTAGTGCAGAACGATACTGCTTCAACTGCCCCAGACTTTCGTAGTGAATCACCAACAGAACCTTTCTAAACGAAAACCATATGTTATTTACTTCATTCATTCAATAATGCTATAAAATCATCCTCTGAAAGAATCGTAATGCCAAGGTCTGTTGCTTTTTGTAACTTTGAAGGCCCCATTTTATCTCCCGCCACAACGTAGTTTGTTTTCTTAGAAATAGAACCTACATTTTTACCTCCATTGATTTCAATTAACTCTTTCAATTCATTACGAGAGAATGCCGTAAAAACTCCAGATACAACAAAAGATTTACCTTCAAACTTAGAGGATGAATTCTCTTTCTCTTCTATTTCGAAAACTAGTCCGTAGCTTTTTAGACGAGCAACTATTACTTTATTTTCTTCATCTTCAAAAAATGCCAAAATTGATTCAGCAATACGATCACCAATCTCATCGATTTCTATTAATTGATCAAACGAAGCATTCATCAAATTGTCAATATTCTTGAGTGATTTTACTAACTTCTTCGCAACCGTTTCACCAACAAAACGGATACCCAATCCAAACAACACTTTTGAAAAAGGTTGATTTTTTGATACCTCAACCCCTTTTAATAAATTGTTTGCAGATTTATCCGCCATTCGTTCCAAGTCATAAATCTCATCAAAAGTTAAGGTATATAAATCGGCATAATTCTCAATGAGTTTTGCTTCGACGAGTGCATCAACTGTTTCTGCACCAATTCCGTCAATATTCATTGCTTTACGACTGATGAAGTGTTCTATTCGACCCTTAATCTGTGTTGGACATCCTTTCTCATTAGGGCAATAATGATGCGCTTCTCCTTCTTCTCTAACTAGTTCAGTCTTACACTCAGGGCATTCGTGAATAAAATCAATTTTCTTTGCATCCTTTGCTCGAACATCTAGATTTACTCCAACAATTTTCGGAATTATTTCTCCACCTTTCTCCACAAAAACACGATCATTCTCATGCAAGTCTAATTTTGCTATTTGATCTGCGTTATACAATGAAGCTCGTTTCACAGTCGTTCCACCAAGTTGAACAGCTTCTAAATTTGCAACAGGAGTAATTGCACCCGTTCTCCCTACTTGATAAGTTACTTCTTGCAAAGTTGTTTCTACCCGTTCTGTTTTGAACTTGTAAGAAATTGCCCATCTTGGAGATTTAGCAGTATAACCTAGCTCTTCCTGTTTATGATATTTATTTACTTTGATAACAATTCCATCAATTTCAAACGGAAGGTTTCCCCTTTCTTCACTCCAGTAATGAATAAAATCCATCACGCCATCAATAGAATTTGTTTTTTCAATGAAACGTTTCTGTTCAGAAGGAATTTTAAATCCCCAATCTGCAACTTTCTGTACCGTTTCAAAATGACCGTCTCGTAAATCACCCGTTCCGTAAACTCCGTATAAATAGCAATCTAACCCTCGTTCTGCAACGACTTTAGAATCTTGCATTTTCAAAGTTCCCGAAGCGGTATTTCGAGGATTGGCAAATTCTTGTTCGCCAGCCTCTCGTTTTTGCTCATTCAATTTCTGAAAATTATTCAACGGAAAAAAGATTTCTCCTCTAATTTCAAAATCATCTGGAAAATCACCTTTCAAGGTTAATGGAATCGTTCGAATTGTCTTCACATTACTCGTTACATTCTCTCCTTGCGATCCATCTCCACGTGTGACTGCTTGTTTTAATCTTCCGTTAACATACTGAATACCAATTGCTACACCATCATATTTTAATTCGCAAACATATTCTAAATCATCTTCAACCTGCTTTTTTACACGCGTCACCCATTCTTCAATTTCTTCTTCAGAATAGGTATTCGATAAAGAAAGCATTGGGTATTTATGAACGACTGTTTCAAATTTTTTGGTAATATCACCTCCTACTCTTTTGGTTGGAGAATTTTCATCTGCAAGTTCTGGAAATTGACTTTCTAATTCTTGCAATCGTTTGAGAAGCATGTCAAAATCATAGTCAGAAATCGTTGGGTTATTTTCCACGTAGTACAAATGATTGTGTTTATTCAACTCATTTGTCAGCTTTTTTGCCTCGATTTTCGCCTTACTCAGATTCATTTTGTGAAGATAGCTTTTGCGCTTTAATCATTCGGTCTTTCCCTTGCAAATCTTTCCTCAATTCAATGTTAACAAAGTTATGCGATTTTAATATACTCACCGTTTCTTCCGCTAAGTCTTCATGTATCTCGAAGAATAGCAACCCGTTTGGCTTTAGAAATAAGTTCGCTTGCTTGGTAATTCTCTCATAAAAGATTAGCACATCATCATCCTCTACGAATAGCGCCATATCAGGTTCAAAGTCTAATACATTTTCATGCATTGTTTCCTTGTCTTTATTTGGAATGTATGGAGGATTTGACACCCAGCAATCGAAACTGTTTTTTTGAAATTGAGAGAAAGCATCTTCTGCTAACACATCTGCTTCATCAATTATTAATTGTAATTCTGTTTTTTTACAATTCTCTTGAATTAACTCAATCGCATCTTCAGAAAGCTCAATGGCATTTACTTCAGATTCAACAAAAATAGACTTTAATACCAACGCAATACAACCTGATCCAGAACATAAATCAGCAATTTTTAGTTCTTCTGTCCTATCAAAAGAATTCACTATCCAATCGACCAATTCTTCTGTTTCAGGACGAGGAATTAATGCTCGTTTATCAGAGTTCAAAAGCAAGCCGTAAAACTCAACCTCTCCCAAAACATGCTGAAAGGGTTCGTTTTTCTGCATTCTTTTTACAGCATCTCGAAAGAAAAGTAAATCTGATTCTGAAAAAAGAAAAGGTTGCTGTATTAAGTAATCAGACTCATTGATATTTAGTCGCTTAATTGTCAAAAACTTGACCATTATATTGATTTCTGAAGAAGAATAACCAGGTATTTTTTCTTTAAAAAAGCTTTTCACGGCTTCCAAATCATTCTTAATGCAAGTCATTTACTGCTTGTTATTCTTGAAGTAATAGGTGTATCCAAACCCTACTATTAAGTACTGTGTCAACTTATCAAATCCATTTGGATCCCATCCAGAATTAGATTGCAAGCCAATAAAACTAGGTTTAAAACCATAACCATGAATATTATATCCTAAATAAAATCGATATGAACTTCTTTCATCTGCAGAAAGTATCAGGCTTAAATTTGGTTCAACTAAGATGGCATCATTTTGATTATTATATCTCGTAATTACATTGTTATCAAAATCTAATTCTTTAACCGCTGAGAAATTGACAGAATAGCCAATTTTCACTCCAAAATCAATCGCAAATCGTTCTGTCAAGAATTTATCATAACCAACTTTTACAAAGCCAGCAGCAGAATGAACGGACCCATTTAACGCAACTGGAACTTTAAATTCATTGATTGTAAATAAAGAATACTTTCCACCTACTCCCACATTTAAATGAAAAGGAGTTGTGTATTGCACATATGTTGATACACCAACCAAACCTTGCATCACAGCATTGAACGGTTCGTTTGCAAGAGCAATAGGCAGTCCTAATTCAACATTGTAGGTGAATTTAGGAGTAATTTTCTGAGAAAAAGAAAAACTACAACTAAGACTGATTAATAATATGTATAAGATTATTCTCACGGCTTCTTAACGCTAAATTAATGATTTAATTTGAAGAGTAATGAGTTTTGAAGATTTGAAAATCAACATTTCTATAACTCTCAATGCGAGAGTTAAGAAATTCAATGCATCTTTGTCGCTTGAAAAAAGGAATTCTATACATGCTATTATCAGGACTATGTTTTGTAGCTGTGAATTTCTTTGTGAAAATTTTAGGAGCTGGAAGTGAGCAAGAAATTATCAAAGGAGTACAACGATATCCTGCTCACGAGTTAGTTCTTGCTCGATCAATCGTTTCATTTGCTATCAGTTTATTTGTCATCAAACGAAAAAAAATTCCTGTTTTCGGCGTTAATAAAAAATGGCTGGTTATTCGAGGGCTCGCAGGAACGATTGCTTTAACGATGTTCTTTTATACGATTCACCATTTACCAATTGCTCTTGCAACGATTATTCAATACTTAGCACCAATATTTACGGTTATCCTTGCAATGATTCTTTTGAAAGAAAGAGTTAAGATGTTGCAATGGTTTTTTATTATTTTGTCGTTTTGTGGTGTTGGACTTATTGCTATTGACAAGTTTATTAATTCAGGATCAGGAGTTGAAGAAATCAATTTCTTTTATATAGGCATTGGAATGATCTCAGCTGTATTTTCTGGTCTCGCTTACACCGCTGTAATAAAACTAAAACAAACAGACGCACCAATTACCATCGTTCTCTATTTTCCAATGGTTGCAATTCCTTTGATGCTCATTCTTTGCATTTGGGATTTCACTTGGCCGCAAGGGGTTGAATGGTTTATTTTATTAGTCATTGGAATTTTTACGCAACTAGCTCAAATATCATTAACAAAGGCATTACATTTAGGCAGTGCAGCAACAATTACTCCTTTTC
>DQTF01000176.1 GCA_015662935.1 Crocinitomicaceae bacterium
AAACTTGCAATACTTATCTAAAACCCCTTGAATTCTTGCTTTCTCTAAAAATTCTTTCGATTCTTCAGATATATATAATACAATGTCCGTTCCGATTGTATCCTTTTCAATTTCTTCAAGGGTAAACTCTGGAGAGCCATTGCTCTCCCATTGAATTGCTTTAGAACCATCTTTATGAGAAAGAGATCTAATTTGAACTTTATCGGCAACCATGAAAGAAGAATAAAATCCAAGTCCAAAGTGACCTATGATTTGTTCTGCTCCTTCTTTTCCTTTATATTTTTCTACAAATTCTTCCGCTCCAGAAAAAGCAATTTGATTGATGTACTTATCAACCTCTTCTTCTGTCATTCCGATTCCAAAATCTCGTATCGTAAGTGTATTCTCTGAAGAATCCAGAATTACATCTACCTTCAACTCTCCTAGTTCTCCTTTGAATTCACCATTCTTAGCAAAGAACTTCAATTTTTGAGAAGCATCCACTGCATTTGAAACTAATTCACGTAAGAAAATCTCGTGATCAGAATACAAGAATTTCTTAATGATTGGAAATATATTTTCCGTTTGTACATTAATTTTACCTGTTTTCATTTTTATCTATTTATTTTTGGTTTCTTTGAAGTCAATCTCTATGCCATCAGGTATTTTATGACAAAGTGGCGTAGATTATAGTCAAACTGACATAGAAAAAAGAAAGCGAGCATTAAAAATGGTTTTTTATCCTATTGTATTTTTTATTCTTCTGTTTTTGCTCGTAAGGTATTCTCGTGTCTTCCATATTGAAGGTTTACCTAATTATTATTCTTCCATTTCATTCTTAACCAAAGTGATTAGTGGCATTGCTTTTTTATCTATTTATACTTTGTATTATGGACAAGGAACACTCAGTGCAGATGCAGAACAATTTATGCGAGAAAGTAAGGTGTTAAATGATGTTTTCTATCAATCTCCTGGAGATTATTTTAAGTTTTTCTTTGGTTTTGATAATTCTGAAGCTTTGATTAACAAATACCTGTCTTCAACTTCTCATTGGTCTGCTGGAACTCAAACGATACTCAATGACAACCGAAATATTTTAAGAGTTCACAGCATCATTCACTTCTTTAGCTTCAATAGTGTTTACATTCACATTTTAGTGATGAGCTTTATTTCGGTCTTTTCTACCAATAATATCTTCTTAGCACTTAAGAAATACGTTTCCGTCAGCCCAAAGCAATTATTTTGGTTCTTGATATTATTACCTAGTCTAACCTTTTGGTCGGCCAGTATCTTAAAAGAACCAATGATGATTTTAGGGTTCTCACTAATTTTAAGAACCTTACTTTATGATGATTCCCGCAAAAAGGAAGTGATTCTGTTTTTCGTAGGATTAATTCTCTTAGCAGGATTTAAACCCTACATTTTAATTCTATCATTAATCGCAGTAGGTTTTTACTTCCTGTATCAATCCTTTTCACGCTACCAATTACTTTTTGCAAGCTCGATTTATCTTGTTTTATTTTTAGCAACCGTTTTTATATTTCAAAATAAAGCAACCAATTTTGTTCAGTTACTTTCTAGAAAGCAATTTGATTTTGTAAACATTTCCAAGGGTGGAATTCACATAGACACAGATACCAATTTCATTTTCTTCAGTCCTCAGCAATATTCTTCTATAGAGAAAACTGGAGACTCTATCAAAATAATTAAAGAAGTCGATGCAATGATTTTGCAACACGGAAGCATTAAACAACCTGTTCCAATTCATTTAAAACCGAGTCCTGAAAACTGGAAGATTTATTTTGAGAGAACTTACAGTGAAGGCTACATAGAAACGACTCCAATTGACAATAGTAGTATTCAACTAATTAAAAATATTCCCGAAGCGGTTACAAACGCTCTTTTTAGACCTGTTCCTTTTGATCCTGGTGGTTGGTTAAAGCATCCTGCAATAATTGAAACCATTCTACTCTTTGGTTTTTTATTCTATACGATTATCAAGCGTAAAAAACTCAGTCGTAAAGAAAAAGCAATCATCTATTCTACTTGTTTGTTTATTTTCCTGCTCGCCTTATTGATTGGGTGGGTCACTCCCGTTTTAGGAGCAATTGTTCGTTATCGTATTATGGCTTACTTAGGTATTTTAGGGATTGCTTTAATTCTTTACGACCCCAATAAAAAACGTTCTGCGTAAACATCAATTACTTCATTGATTGAACCATAGGTCTTGCCTCTTACTTTTAAAAACTCTTCAGCAGACATCCATTTCACATCTGTAATTCCTTCTTCAATTTGCGGTATTAATTTTTTATTCCCACTATACTTCATTGAATACCAGAATGTTTTTTTTAGTACTTTTCTCCCTTTGTAAACATAAATATGATAAGTATCAATTAGCCAATCTTCAATGATAGGCTGTTCAATTCCACACTCCTCTTCTACTTCACGAATTGCAGCCGTTTTTACATCCTCCCTTTTCTCCAATTTACCTTTTGGAATATCCCACAAACCATTTCTGTATATCATTAAAATTCCTTTCTGATTTCTAACAACCCCTCCTGCAGCCTCAATCAATTCATAGTCTGCAAACAATCGCAAAAAGTCATCCTCTATGTTTTGGCAAAGGATTTGTAAAGGCGTATCCAGTGAAATAAATTCCATTTCTGAAGAAAGATCATCTTCTAAATTTTCAATTGATAAAGCATCAATAGAATTGAAGTTGTCAGAAAACTCTGAATGATTAACAAAAAGAATTGGTTTATGATCGATAAAAACTTTGTACATTTGCAACCATGATTTTAAATGAAGATAAAGCCTTAAAAGTAGCAGAATTTCTGTTACAAATCAAGGCTATTAAATTACAGCCTAACAATCCCTTTACTTGGGCATCAGGAATTAATTCTCCTATTTATTGCGACAACCGAGTAACACTTTCTTATCCCCAAATTAGAACTTACATTCGTCAAGGTTATGCAGAATGCGTTCTTGATTATTTTGGAAAGCCAGACGTTATTGCTGGAGTTGCTACAGGAGGAATTGCACAGGGTGCTTTAGTTGCACAAGAATTAGGATTACCTTTCATTTACATCAGAAGTGAAGCAAAAGCTCACGGCATGGGCAACCAAATTGAAGGTTATTATGAAGAAGGTCAAAAGGTTGTAGTAATTGAAGACTTGATTTCAACTGGAGGCAGTAGTTTAAAAGCAATTGAGGCATTGCGCCAAGCTAAGCTAGATGTAAAAGGACTAATTGCAATATTCACTTATGGATTTGACTTAGCTCATAAGAATTTTGCCGATGCTGAATGTCCATATGTAACATTGACAGATTATGAAACAATGCTTGAAAAAGCTTTATCCAATAACCTCATTTCAGAAAGTGAACTAACATCACTACAAAATTGGAGAAGTAACCCTAAAGAATGGTTAAAATAGAGAACAGATGAAAATCAACAGTGAAAAAGTTAATGTTAAAGCAAATCCTGAAACAATTATTGCCTTCTTACAAGATGCCAATAATTTAATTCATTTATTGCCTCAAGATAATATCTCAGATTTTAAGTCAACCAACGAAGAATGCTCCTTTAAGGTGCAAGGTGGAATTACTATTTCATTGGTAGAAGATGGTATTGAAGGGACTGAAAAATTATTCTTAAAATCAGGAGAAAAATCGCCTTTCCCTTTTCGATTGACTATCAATTTGAATCCTCAAGGTGAGACAACCGAAGGATTTATTCATTTTGATGGAGAGGTTAATATGTTCTTAAAAATGATGGTAGAAAAACCGTTGACAAATTTATTCAACTACATGTCGGATAAACTGCAGGAACATTATTCTTAAAGGAAACGTATTTCTTTTAAATCGTATTCTCTATCAAATCCATTCACAGCAATCAGTATTTTTCCTGAAGGTAGAACGTCAAATATTCTTCCTGTAAATCTGCCATTATCATCTTCAAAAAACGCCTCTTGTTCAAAAAGGTAAAGGTTTTTCAAGTATTCTTCTTTAATTTTGGAAGTTAAATTCAAAGAATATTGACTAGCAACCTTATTAAATGAATCAAT
>DQTF01000107.1 GCA_015662935.1 Crocinitomicaceae bacterium
CTGAGAAGCTCCTGCATCAAACCCTTCTTTAACCTTTCAGTTTTTGCGATGATTTCGTCGGTCTTCTGGATTGCTTGGTCAACCGTGCTTAAGATTTCGGCGATTTTTTTCTGTTCTGGGAGTGGTGGGAAGAATATCAAAAGTGATTTTAATAAAGGTATATTAATATTTTTTAATGTGCTTCCTTGTGCTTTTGCAATCTGATCCCAATAATATTTAGATTGAAAGTAATAATGAATAAATTTTGGATGTATATACTCTTTTAATCTTATTTTTATCAGGTAGGATCCAAAAATGATATTATCAAAATCTTTTTCAACTAAAACAGAAACTCCTACAGTTCCTGATCTTGTAACAATCAAATCACCACTTTTTAAAAGGTATTTTTGTATATTATTTTTGGTTTCTGTTATTTCACAGTAGGGAAGGTTATTCCAATTTACAGAATAATTATTGATATCTGTAGTTCTTAGTATTCGTATCCCGGTATTTCTTTCAACAGCTTTCGCTGTTATACCATAATAAATCTCCTTAGAAATGTCCTCCAACCTGACGACCTCCCAATCTTTAGGAATTTCACAACCGAGTTCTTCAACAAACTTTAGATTTGTCTCTTTGTAAAACTCCATATCAACCACCCAGTGCCTGAATTACACCACTAATATAACCCTCAAGCTTAGCTTTTACTTCATCCCTCTCTTTCTCAATCTTTTTCAGCTCTTCGAACTCTTCAGAAATGTTTATCTTCTCTTCTTCCTCAACTGGCACAACGTAGAGCGTAACGTTTAGATTGTAATCGTTCTTTGCAATCTCCTCGATGCTAACAACTTTTGCAAAACCTTCAATATTCTTGAACTCTTGATAAGCCTTAACGATCTTCCTGATGTTCTCCTCTCCAAGTCTGTTTAACTTTTTAACCTCTGGATGCTTTTCAAACTCCTGTGAGGCATTTATAAACAGAATTTTACCCCTCCTCTCCTTGGGTTTGTTCTTGTTGAAAATCATAATGATTCCTGGAGCATTGGTGTTGTAGAAGAGCTTTTCAGGTAGTAAAACAACAGCCTCAAGCAAATCTCTCTTAACAATAGCTTCCCTAATCCTTTTCTCGCTCCCTCCTCTAAACAAAGCACCGCTATCAAGGATTATCCCGACCTTTTTCCTTGCAAAGTAAAGCATGAGTTGTACCCAAGCCCAGTCCATCGATTTCTTTGGCGGAAGTGTGCTTGTGAACTGCATGTAGATCCTCTTAACTTTCGGATTCTCAATCAGCTCGTTTACATTGTAATCCTGGTTCCAAGGCGGATTCGCGACAACATAATCACATTGTGAAAATCTTGGATTAGCTAAGCTGTCCCCAATGAAAATCTCGTAATTCTTTATATCGTGGAGAATCAAGTTCATCTTGGCTATAACACCCATTATCTCGTTTCTTTCTTGTCCATAAAGCATGAGAACGTCCTCGCTCTCTTTACCGTACTTTTCCTTCACATAATCCCGTGAAACTATAAGCATGCTCCCAGAGCCAAGGGCTGGATCGAGAACATCCACTTCACCTTTCTCCTCATCTATCTCTATGTCAAGGAGGCTGACAACAAGCTTCACTATTTCTATCGGAGTGTAATTCTCTCCTTCCTTCGCTTTCTGTGGAGCAAAGTAATTCATAATCCACATGTAAGCATCGCCTATAACATCGTATGGGATCTCGGAGAAGTCGAGGCTGTTGAAAATCTGGATGATGCTTTCAATCGTGTGTAAATTATCCTCACTTATGAATCCTTTAAATCCAAGAATCTCGACAAGTTTTTCAAGGTCTACAAGCTTTTCATTCAATCTCGCTATTTTTGTTAAAGCATTCGCAAGTTCTGCAATAGTTTCCCTGCTTTTCGTAACTTCATGCCAAGTCAAGAGCTTCTGCTCATTCTCATCGTAAAGGAAATAGTAGTTCGTGTTCGCGAGCAAGTAAGCATGCGTTTTAGTGTGTCCTTTCGCAATAAACTTCTCTACAAGCGCATTCCACTTATCACTCAAAGCTTTGTAGAAAAGGAACAACAGCAAAACTTTGTAATCGACACCTCCTCTTATCAGATCAGCTCCAGCTTTAAGGCTTCTAAAAAGCTTATCCCTTGTGGGACTTACGGATTTTTCTACGAACAACAATCTGTAAATACTTCTTCTAAAATCTTCAGGATCTTTCTCTACTTCAAGCAAACCCTTTTTTCTGAGAATTGAAAGTAATTCCTTCACATTTCCGGTTTCTATTCCTGCTTTTTTCAGAACTTTTTCCACATCTTCCAGTCTAAAGGGCTTATTTCCAAACTCTCTTGCGAGAACTATATATCTCTGTTTCACCCAATTTTCAACGTCAGAAAGTTGATCCCACACCAACACCACCTAAAATAATTTGCTCAATTTGGTATATAAAATTTTGTGTTTCTACTTAGTAGATGTAAATGTTTTTGTGGACCAAAACATAGTTTAAATATCACTTAAAATTTACGGAAAAACAATGGCTTATTGGCTCTGTATAACAACTGAGGAAAATTGGAAAGTTACAAAAGAGAAAACATCTGGGGGTTCCTGAAAGACACAAAAACACAATATCTGGAGACAAGTTGTTGATCTACATCAAACAGGAAAAGGTTAATAATGAATTATAAGGATTCTAAAATCGTTGCCGTTTACGAAGTGACCTCAGAAGTTTTTCGAGAATCTTCAAGAATTTTCAAAGCACCGAAGGGTATGGGAAACGAAACTTTTCCACTCAGAATTAAGCTCAAACCGATAAAAATTTTCGAAAAACCAATCGAATTCAAACCACATCGAGCGTTTCTCTTCCAGATGCCATAACATCGAAGGAATAGAAAGCACGTCAAATTCGATTTTCCTCCCCTGCTCGGTAACTATCCACACATTCGTTACCTTTGCGTCCTGAAGACGAAGGGTATGGTGAATTTGCTCAGCTCAGGATTTCTCCTGAGCTCTTCTGATGTACACAGAACCTCGAAAATCCTCGCAACGAGCTTTTCGTAAAAAACTCCTATGACTGTCTTGATGTTCACCCTTTCCAGCGATTTTGTGATAGCAGCTTTCAGAGCCTCA
>DQTF01000123.1 GCA_015662935.1 Crocinitomicaceae bacterium
TCCGTCGTGAATGATGGTATCACTCAAAGAACCTCTATCAATACACGTATTATTTCCAATGCTGACATCGTTGTGAATAATTACGCTGCCATAATGCGGAAATTGCTCATACTCTTTTGTTTCTGAGTTTTGTGCATAGCCAAAACCAACTCCACCAATTACATTATTGGCACCTATATCTACATTGTTTCCAATGATGGTGTTTGCATGAATGATGGTATTCGCTCCGATTTTGCAGTTGTCGCCGATTTTTACGTTCTCTTCTAACACCACTCCCGATGCAATTGTCACGCAACCTGAGATTTGCACATCCGATGCGATAGTTGCCGAAGAATGAATCACCGTTTCAGAAAGCACCGCTTCGAAATTCAAAAATTCTTTGCAAAAAGCAACGACATCTTCCTTTGGATTTTTAGAAAAAACGAAAGAAATATTTGTGGGCAATTCTTTCAAATTTGATTCTAAAACCTCATCCACTAAAATGAGTTGACAATTTGCAGATTGAATCAACTCGTTGCATTGCGTAGCGAACTTTCCATTGATAAAAGAGAGGTGTTCTACCCTTGCCGAATTGATTGCTTTCGGTGCTTTTATCAATTGCATAGAAGTTGCTTCAGAAAGAATCACTCGATTCCCTCTATCCCTGTACCAATCAACTATTTCACGTATTTCAACCATTTTTACATCTGTATAAATCGAATCAGTTGAAATGATTCTGCGTATTCTTTTTGAATTTGAATTCCTCTAATTTTTGCAAGTGACATAACAAAATCAACGTTGCTATAACTTCTGTGTTTTTGCGTTTCGTAACAATTTAATGCACCGATCTTTGTATCCAAATGTTTCTTATCTAGACGCACATACATAAATGATGTAAAACCGAAGTTATTCCAAGGCATTTCGTATCCTAAAAGGTTAGCGTGTTTGAATGCACGAATTCCTTCTTCGTTGATTGTTTTATGATCTTGATGTACATCACTAGAAGAAGGCAAAAATACCAAATCAGGTTGAATTTCTTTCCGAAGAACGATCAATGCTTCTAAAATCTCTTGTCGCTTTGAAGGGAATTCTCTCACTTCAAAATCCAGTATATGTTGATGCTCCTTATCAATACCCAAATAATCAAAAGAAGCATACATTTCTTTTTCAATTGCACCGATTTCAAAACCAGCGGGTGTTGATTTTTCACAATTACTAAAAACAGCAACATGTACTTCTTTGCCCATTTCTTTGAGGCGAGCAATTGTTCCTCCTAATCCAAATTCAGCATCGTCTGGATGCGGAGCAAGAATTAATACTTTATTTAAACTTTCGAGCATTCTTTATTTTAATAAATTAACGATTTCTTGGCAAATAAACTCAGATGCCATTCCATCTCCATACAAAGATGGGAAATTTAATTGACTTGATTGATTTAAGAAATCATCAGCACCGTCGACAATCAATTGATAATCATTGCCAACCAATTTTGCATTACCACTTTCCACTAATTCTGTCCATGGAGTTTCAGACAACATGATTAGGCAGGGTTTCTCTACAAAATAAGCTTCTTTTTGAACTCCTCCAGAATCAGTAACCACTAAGTCTGCATTCTTTTCTAAATCAATCATTTCTAAGAAGGATGCTGGAGGAATAATTTTAACCTGCTCATTATCAGTTAATTTCCGAAGCGACTCATCCTCTTCAATGATTTTCTTCGTTCTTGGATGTAGCGGAAGAACAATGGTTTTACCGTGTTTTTCTGCAACTGTATTCAACGCACGAAGAATGCTATCAATCGTTTCAATTTGATCGACATTACTTGGTCGATGCATCGTTGTTAGGATGAAATTTTCAGATGGAATGTCGTATTTTTCAAAAACAGAAACGCTTTGCTTTTTATTCTCTTGAATAAAGAATAATGTATTATCATACATGATATCACCACATCTAAAGACCAAAGCATTACTCGCATTCACCTTTCCTGTTGTTTTTTCGGTAACATTAAATCCTTCTTTCTCCAAAGAGTCCATTCCTGCATCCGAAGGGACGAAAATCAATGACGACATATTATCGCAAATAATTCTATTCACCTCTTCTGGAAATTCTTTATTGTAAGAACGGACACCGCCCTCCACATGAATAACGTGCAGATGTAATTTGACAGCTACCAAACACGCAGCAAGTGTCGAATTAGTATCTCCATACAAAAGAATTGCATCCGGTTTTTCTGCCAAAACAACCTTCTCAATCTCTACCATCATGTTTGCTGTCTGCACTGCATGACTCCCAGAACCAATTGCGAGGTTGTATTTTTCTTTCGGAATGTTTAACTCCTCAAAGAACACTTGCGACATTTTTTCATCGTAGTGTTGTCCAGTGTGAACAATGACTTCCTCAATCTTATCACTGAAAGAATTGGATATTGCACGACTTATCGCCGCTGCTTTAATGAACTGAGGTCTTGCCCCAATAACGGTCACAATTTTTATCATATCTTTTTTAAATTAGCATCAAATAACTTTGCCATTTCTTTGGTTAATTCAACTCCTGAAAATTGCTCTACATTTTTAGAATCGATGTTGTTCTCATTTTTGGAGAATTTTTCAAACAGTTGAAGCACCGTTTCTTTGATAGATTCTTCGTTATCAAAATCGCAGCAATACCCAGCATTACAACTAGAAATAATATCTGCTGCATCTCCTTTTGAAGGACCAATTAATAAGATCGGTCGCTTTGATTTCATGTATTCAAATAACTTTCCAGTGAGTACAAAATCTGCATTTGGTATTCTATCAATCGGCAGCAATAATACTTGTGCACTGTGTAAATATTTTTGCGTTTCCTCAAAAGGGATGTACGCAATTTTATGAAGGTATTGATTCAAGCCATTCGCTTCTATTGATTCTAAAACAACAGGTGCAACATTCCCTATCAACCTGATTTCTAGTTGGTTTCTGAAGTTTTCATTTTCTTGCGTCAGCTTTGCTAAGACCTTCCATAAATCGTTGCAATTTCTATTCTTCAGGAAAGAACCAATATGAACGATGGTAAAATTACCGTCTAAATCTACTTCTACATCTTGACTTATTTTTGCATCAAAGCCATTGTAAATGATTTTCGTTTTCCGGTTGTAATTCTCCAAATACTCATTATACATCGTATTACCGACAACCACTACTTCGTTAGCAGCAGTAATGATACTTTTCTCTAAACGTGCATGTTTCTTTCTTGCCCATTTTGTCAGATACATTTCATCTAAATAATCCATGGATGTCCACGGGTCTCTAAAATCTGCTATCCATGGAATGTCTAATTTTTCGTTCAATTTTTTGGCAATTAAATGCAAAGAATGCGGAGGTCCTGAAGAAATAATGATGTCCACTTTCTCCTTCTCTAAAAATTGAGTGAGATATTTTACAGAAGGTTTGATCCATAAAAACCGAGCGTCTGGAATAAAGAAATTGCCTCGAACAAACCAGCTCACTTTCTGAATAAAAGAACGTTTATTTCCCTTTTGTTGTTGCGTATTATATAACCCCTTCTCTTTCTTTTTACCAAAAGAAAACTTACTCAATAGATTGTTAGGCTCTTTTATCTTTGTTTTCAAAATCCGAATTCCCTCTGGAACTTGAGAAAGTAATTTCTCATCATACAAGGCATAATTAGGATTATCCGCCGTATAAATAATTGGTTCGTAGCCATTCTCACGAAGATGTTTAACAAACCTCAACCATCTTTGCACTCCTGCTCCACCGCTTGGTGGCCAATAATAGGTTATGATGAGAACTTTTTTCATTTAGATGGGTAAAGATAAAATCTTTAGAGAATAATTTGAACGATTGTTGTTATAAGTTGTAGTAAACAACAAAAGCAACAATGAAAATTCTCTTAGCAACTATATTTATAACACTTTCATTTTTCAGTATTGCGGATGATAAAGAGCCTTATCGTCCTCCATACCATAAAGTGTCTTCAAAGATCAATAAAACGTTGGATAGCTCCGAATCGGTACTGAGGTTTTACTTCCCTTCTGTTAGAAAAGACACCTTCACCATTTTATACAGTATTGATGGAATTGCCTCCAAAGCACATTTAAAGAAAGGTGCAAAATTGTACTTCAAAACAACACCCGGAATCCATCATTTTCAGTTTTTCTACGACAAAAGATTCATTGAAGTTTACGCAAGAATCTTTGTAAAAACTCAACACGAAGATTTATGGTCTTTATCATTTCCAAGACCTCCTAGAGATTACGCCCCCAATGAAATACAGCCACTGAAGCCTGTTATATACTTATATCCAGAAAAGAAAAAAGAAGTCTTTGTTAATGTTAAACCTGTTGGAGAATTTACCCTTACTTATCCAGAAATTAAAGATGGTTGGAAGATTATTGCACGACCTAATGGGGAATTAGAAATTAATGGTGAGACATACAATTACTTATTCTGGGAATCGAAGCAATATCAAGAATTAGAAAAAACGGAGGATTTAAAAGGCTTCATTATTCAAGGGGAAAATGTTGTTGGATTCTTAAAAGACAAACTCACTTTAGCAGGATTAACTTCCAAAGAGCAAGCTGATTTTATTACATTTTGGGCACCAAGAATGATACATTTGGAGAAGATTTTTATCCAATTTCAATTCAACGAAGAATGCAATAAGTATGCATCCTTGGAAGTTTCCCCTCAACCAGATAACATATATCGTCTTTTTATGACTTGGCGAAAGGTTAATACAGAATTAGATGTAGAAGAACAAAGTATGCAAGTCGCAAGAAGATCAGGTTTTACAGTAATAGAATGGGGAGGAGCCGAGTTTCCATCTTTTCAAACAAGGAGCTTGACTAAGCTTAACTTAAAATTAACAGAATAAGCATTATGAAATCTTCTTCTATTTTTGTACTTTTGTATACAGAATTAACTGATTATTAGTCGGATGAAATTTAAAATGCTTTCTTTAATATCGATTATCATTGCTCTTGGTATAAAGAGCATGGGGATTTCTGCGAAAGATTATCATGAATTTCGAGTAATGGTTCATGCCATTCCACCGAGTCCTTATGTGCCGACATTGATGCCAATTGCATTAGATAACCGTTTGGACAGTCTTGTCTTTGATTTGTCACAAGCAACGGCTGTAAAGCAAATGTTCATCAACATCAATGACTCAGTTACACCGCAATTTGAAATTTTTCAAGAACTGCAAATGATTGCTTCTGAAGAAGAATTGAATGAATTAATGAATCACACTTCTCCTGTTGTAAAAATCTATGCATATCGCGCATTGATTGTGAATGACATGAGTATGAATTGCGATTATGAATTCGCCCTGCTAGAAGACACAACTTGCATTGATTTTTATGCAGGAAATGAAATTCTAAATACAACCGTTAAAGACATGGTTCAGATGGATTTGTATTCGTTGGATTAAAAATTCTAATTAACATTACCCTTGTCTTGGATTTGCAAACATCTTCACTTCCGCAGCAGTAATCACGTCTCCACCCAAAATAATCAATCGTTCAATGATATTTCGTAACTCACGAATATTACCTGTCCATTCCGTTTTTTGTAATGCATCTAAAGCTTTATCATCAAATGATTTTCGAGCAACTCCATGTTCATTACAAACCATTCCCATAAAGTGATTTGCTAGTAACGGAATATCGTCGCTTCGCTCATTTAAGGAAGGTACATGAATCAAAATTACCGCCAATCGATGGTATAAATCTTCTCGGAAATTACCTTCGCTTATTTCATGCCTTAAATCTTTATTCGTCGCAGCGATAATTCTTGCATTTACTTTTATATCTCTCTCTCCTCCTACTCTTTGAATGACATTCTCTTGCAAGGCTCTCAAAACTTTTGCTTGCGCACTTGCTGACATATCTCCAATTTCATCTAGGAATAAAGTTCCGCCATTTGCCAGTTCAAACTTTCCTTTCTTTTGTTTAACCGCAGATGTAAAAGCACCTTTTTCGTGTCCAAACAACTCACTTTCAATTAATTCTGCTGGGATTGCAGCACAATTAACTTCAATGAATGGTTTCTCTTTTCTTCCGCTTAAATCATGCAACGATCGAGCAACTAACTCCTTACCTGTTCCGTTTTCTCCAGTTACTAAAACACGAGCATCTGATGGAGCAACCTTCTCTATCATCTCTTTAATCTGATTGATTTCAGGTGTTTCACCAATAATAGAAGAACCTTTGAACTTCTTCACAGTTTTCTTCAGAACTTTTCGTTCTTCAATCAATGTTGTCTTATCCCCCGCGTTTCGGATTGTTACAAGAATTCTATTTAAATCAAGAGGCTTTTCGATAAAATCAAAAGCTCCTTTTTTTATTGCTTGAACAGCAGTTTCTATATTTCCATGACCAGAAATCATAATCACTGGAGAATCAACTTTTGCTTTTTGAAGACCATCCAAAACTTCCATTCCGTCTAGTTCTGGCATTTTAATATCACAGAAAATAATGTCGTATTCCTCCGCCTTTGCTTTGTCAAGACCTTGCTTTCCATTTTCTGCTTCCTCAACTTCAAATTCTTCAAATTCAAGAATTTCGCGCAATGCTCTTCTGATTGCTCTTTCGTCGTCGATGATTAAAATTTTTGCCATTGTTTATTTATTTGTGCTAAGATAATTGTTAATTAAGAAATAGCAATTAAGTTGTTGTTTTTAACACTTCTCACAAATTCATTTCGTATATTCGAAAGAAAAAACATGCGTTCATTCATCTTTCTTTTAGCTATTTTATTTTTTGCAAGTTGCAGCAATCACGCAATAAAAGAAACGATTCGTGAGACAATTCCTATTGCTTCACAACAACTGAGCGTCGATACCATAAAAACAATGGAGAATCAACTTGTTTCTGAGGCAAAACAAGATTCAATTGAACAAGTAGTAATCGATAATTTTAATTTCTCTACTTATTACATTGTTGCTATTGATTCTGGAATGAATTATTACGACCTTCATGCAGCAATGCTTCATTCTCAAGAAACAACAAGTTTAAAAATTGATTCTTTAGGAAGGTATTACGATGTGAAAAAAGATCTCATTTGTTTACCTGACACAGTATTTGATGAAGTATATCGAGGAGAATATTCCCCAAGAAGATATCCTTCTGAGTTCTTGAGTATCGAGTATTATGATTTCTTCAACGATAATGCAACATACAAAAACATGATTCTGCTAGCAGCAATATACGAGAATAAGACAAGTGCTGATAGTTTGCTAACTATTTTGAAAATAGATTACCCCAACAGTTTTACTGAAGCATCAAAAGTTTATGTTGGATGTATGCACTAAGTTTTCCTAAGCCACTTGAAGATATGCTTCAAACGAACGCGGTGTCCAAATTGTAAAATTCCGTTCTTATACAATCTACTTGCAATCAATAACATCACAATTGCTGATATTAGCAAAATAATCATTGACACATAAATCTGGTAGACCTCTCCTGCTCCATAACCCATTGTCAATTTAACCATCACGACCACCGGTGATGTGAATGGTAGGTATGCAAATAAACTCGCCATTGGACTTTCTGGATAATTGAGGGTGTAATAACCTGCGTATAGTGCTAAACAAAGTAGAAAAATTAGGGGTAAGACAAACTGTTGTCCATCACTCTCAGAACCTGTAGTTGCGCCAACAGCAGCAAATAAAGCTCCATAGAAAAGATAGCCCAGAATGAAGAAAATGATGAAAAACCCTAAAATATTAGAGAACTGTAAACGCTCAAACACCAACTCTATGAATTGATTGTATTCTCTTGCAGCGAAGTGACTTTCTTGATACGATTGCTCTGCAGAGTCAATGACCAATTGCGTAACATTCATATTTCCTGCATCTAACATGTCTGGAAAAATATTTTCTCGCATAAAATAAAGACCAAAACCAATGATTATAAGCCAGAATGCAAACTGTAAAAATGCAGAAAAACCAATTCCAATGATCTTACCTAGCATTAATTGTTTCGGAGAAACAGATGCCAATAAAACCTCAACAATTCGATTGCTTTTTTCATTTGCAACACTACGTAAGATGGTCATTCCAAAAAGGAAGATAAAGGCAAAAATCAATGCCCCAAAGAAAAGACCTGCCCAACCTTCTAGATTAGAAGACTCCTCATTAGGGTCGTAAACATTTGCAAAACGCAAGGTGAGGGGTTGTTTAATTTTTCGATAATCTTCTAAAGAAACCGTCTTAAAACGTTCTATCAAAACTTCTTCTAGTCTTCTTTCCAAATGATATTGAACGCGCGATTGCATTCTCAAATCTGGTTCTTCTCTGAAGAATACAAAACCGATTTTATTGGTCAACACTTTTTCGTTAACCTCGAGTAACGCATCAAATTTTTGATATTTTTTCCCTTCTGCGAAATCAGCATCATTGATAACACCATTGTAAAAAGAATAAGAAACAGCTCCACTCTTTCCTGGCATTATTTTGCTCTCCAACAAATTTCCATGATCAGCAACCAAAACATTCCAATGTTGTTTTGAGTTGCCTCCAAAAGTAAAAAGTAAAAAAATCATTGCAAGAACCGACAAAGGTCCTAAAACAGACAGTGTAATGAATGATCGAGTTCCAATTCGTTCTTTAAATTCTCTCAAGGCAATTAATAAACTATTTTTCATCTGCCTCCTTTTTTACCGGTTGAACTAACTCAATAAATACATCTTGCATGGATGGAAGAATTTCCCACGCTGCCTCAATTTCAATTTGACCAATTAGTACTTTTAGTAAATCTTGAAAAGAATTCTCTCCTCTCATTTTAACTTTTGCCACAAATCGATCATCACCTAAAATATCTTTATCAACTAGTTCAAAACCAGTCCAAAGTGCATTTACAAAAGCAATCATACTACCTCTAAAACGAACAGCATAGAGCCCTTCTTTGTTCTCTGATTGCAATTCAGTTATAGAACCTTCTGCAATTTTCTTTGAATCATGAATTAATATAGCCCTATCACAAATTTCTTCCACACTTTTCATATTGTGCGTTGAGAGAATGATTGTTCTTCCATCTGCTCGCATTTCGATTAATTCTTGCTTAATCAGTTCTACGTTAATTGGATCAAAACCGCTGAACGGTTCATCGAGAATCAATAATTTAGGTTCATGTAGAACTGCGCAGATAAACTGTATTTTTTGCGCCATCCCTTTTGATAATTCTTCTATTCGTTTCTTTCTCCAGTCATTGATTTTAAATTTATCGAACCAATAATCAATTTTTGCTAATGTGTCTTTTTTTGACAACCCTCTTAACCTTCCAAGAAATAAAACTTGATTCTGAACAGTCATGCTTTTATACAATCCCCTCTCTTCTGGGAGATAACCTATATGTAACAAATCCTTCTCTGTCATCAGGTTACCTTCAAAACGAATAGAACCTTTATCTTGTTCAACAATTCGATTGATGATACGGATAAGCGTTGTTTTTCCAGCACCGTTTGGTCCAAGTAATCCAAAAACCTCTCCTTTTCTCACCGAGAAAGACACGTCATTAAGTGCCTCTTTACGATAGAATGATTTTGATATGTTCTTAATTTCAAGCATGCGGATGTGAAGATATACAAGAATTATGAATTAATAATTAATAATTAATAATTATCTTCGAAAAATGAAGACAGCATTAATTACAGGAGCATCAAGTGGAATTGGTAAAGAACTAACTTACATCTTTGCTAAGAATGGCTATAATCTAATTCTTACAGCAAGAAGCAAAGATATTTTGGAAGAAATAAAGGAAGAATGTGAGAAGAAATATTCTATCAAAGCAGAAGTAGTTCCTCACGATTTATCTGTTCCAAATAGTGGGATTTCATTAGCAGAAATAATTCGGAAGAAAGAAATTCAAGTTGACGTTTTGGTGAACAATGCTGGATATGGAGATCACGGTCCTTTTGTTGAGTCAAACATGGAGAAAGGAATCAACATGATGAATTTGAATATGGTGAACCTCACAGAATTGACACTGATTTATTCGAAGGAAATGGTTGCTAGAAATGAAGGGAAAATATTGAACGTAGCATCTACGGCAGCATTTCAACCGATGGCAAAATTTGGAATTTACGCAGCGACCAAAGCTTATGTTTTACATCTTACCGAAGCCATTCATTTTGAGTTAAAGGATACGAATGTTCATGTAACAGCTCTATGTCCTGGTGCAACTAAAACAGGTTTTGAAGAAGCTGCAGAAATGGGAGACAACAAACTTTTTGACAAATTCGTAATGGATGCAAAAACAGTTGCTCAAGTTGGTTATGATGGTTTAATGAAAAACAAAGCTTACGTAATCCCAGGATTCAGAAATAAATTTTTAGCATTCTTAGGCGGCATTACACCTTTTAGGGGATTAATGATTTGGGTGACGAATAAATTGAGTTAATTGACAATAATTCGGAGTTGATTCGTCCTCTTAACGTATAGGCAATTCGGAACAACCGCAGTTTGGTCAATTTCTAGCAATTCAAAATAGCGCAAACCACACAACTCTTCAGGGATATAAATAAGGTATCCTGCATTTGACACGTAAAGTTCGCGAAGCATTCTTAATTTAATCAATGAAACAGGTAATTCTTTTAGTTCGTTTCTATTGAGATGTATGAATTGTAATTTTGTGCAATCGCCAATTGTTTTAGGTAAGGTGTCTAATTGGTTAAAATTCAATCTTAGCACAACTAATTCTTTCAAATTACCGATTTCACTTGGAATTGTTTTGAGTCTGTTTTGGTTTAATACCAACTGCTCTAGTTTTTCTAACTCTCCAATTTCTTTTGGGAGTGAGTCAATGAGGTTATATGAAGCTGATAAAATTTCTAAATTCTTCAGTTTACTAATCGAAGTAGGCAATGTTGTGATATCATTTCTCCCGATATATAACTTCTCAAGGTTTATCAACTTGCCAATATCATCAGGGATTTCTGTGAGTTTATTTCCGAAGAGTTTCAATACTTTTATTGATGTATTCTCAAAAACTTCTGGGGGGATTTCTGTCAAACCTCTTCTTGATAAATTGACGGTTGTTCCACTCATTGGAGCATCACCTATTGTGGTTAAACTCATACAAGAAGTCAAGAATAAAGTAACAAATAAATAGATATAATTTAACTTCATTGCTCTAATTTATTCAATTTTTCTATACAATTCATTTCTTTTAACGTATTTTTATGGTATATAAAGATATTGGCACACAATATGTATAGTAAATTACTAAATAAAAAACTATGAAAAATATTAAAACATTAATTTTAAGCGCATTACTTATTTCAAGTACAGGAGTGTTTGCTCAAAAGACTACAAGTGATTCAAAACAACTTAGAAAAGTTGAAAACCCACAAAGACTTTCTGTTCAACCTGTTTCAAAAGTTCAAACGCCTGAACGATTAGCGGCTTTAGAAACGAAGAAAATGTCAAAAGAATTGGGATTAAACTCAGTTCAAGTTTCGCAAATAATTCCACTGAACGAAGTTTTTCAAAAAGATTTGGCAACAATTAAAACTAGTAAAATGATGAATACTGCTAAAGTTGAAGCAAATAAAAGAATTGCCGAAACAAGATTGTCTAAATTTAAAGAGATTTTGACAAGCGAACAGTTCACAAAATACACTGGCAAGTAACATCCAACGATACAAAAAAGGTCTTTTCTATGAAAAGGCCTTTTTTTATTTCAAAGATTTTGAAAATACTCTTTTAAACTTATCAACTTTAGGTCTAACTACCGCTTGACAATACGCATTGCTCGAATTATTCTCTAAATAGTCTTTGTGATAATCTTCCGCAGGAAAAAACTCTGGAACTGAAGAGATTTCCGTTACAATTGGATTTTCCCAAACGCCTTCTAGGTCTAACCGATCTTTATATTTAATTGCTATACTCTTCTGCTCTTCAGAATGATAGAAAATCACAGAACGGTATTGTGAA
>DQTF01000202.1 GCA_015662935.1 Crocinitomicaceae bacterium
GGATATCCAAGGTTCTCTGGTTTAGACCAATTTCCATCCTTGTCCATTCTAGAGACAAATAAGTCAGACCCACCCATTCCAACATGACCCCTTGAAGCAAAATACAAGGTTTTTCCATCAGGGTGAATCAGAACCGATTCTTCTTGTTCAGGAGTATTGATGTGGTCAGGCAATCTAACTGCTGTTCCCCAAGTACCATCTGCTTGCAGTTTTGTGACATAAATATCAGAATTCTGCGTTTGATTTCGACCTCTAATTCCTCTAATAAAATACATGGTTTTCCCATCTGAAGAAAGAGAAGGTTGTGTTTCCCAATGAAAACTATTTACTTTTCCAGGAAGATTAACTGGGTTGGTCCATCTAGAACCTAATTTCTTGGTGTAAAATAAATCGCAACTTCCTCGACCATTTCTATTAACTCCGTAATCTGTTCCAGTAGCATCAGGACAAGCAACAAAAACCAAAGAGCGACCATCAGGAGCTATGGTTGGTGCACCTTCATTATTAATTGTATTGACATTCGATGGCATTTCAACGGCTGTCTGCCAAATGTTCTTATTGCTTAATTGAGAAACGAAAAAATCTTCTTGTTCTGCAACAGGTCCTCTAACACGACCATCTTTGATTCTTCGCGTAAATAAAATCGTTTTTCCATCAACTGTGATTGTTGGGAAATATTCCGGTTGTGCTGTATTGATTCCAGGCCCTATATTAATTGGGTTAAAGTCGATAGGATTTTCCATTGCTTCTTTTGCAAAGACACAACTTTCTCTAATGGTATATGACTTACGAATCAATTCATCATTGGCATTTTTAAACTGTTGAAACAAATCAATGTTTCGAATAGCATCATCGTAATCGCCAACTGCTTGCTGCAAATTTGCTAAGAAAAAATAAGTGCTTCCCGTAGATTGCCTTTGTGGATTAATGGCCAATGCTTTTTTAAAATGATCGATTGCTTGTTCGTAATCACCCAACATTTCGGCAAATTCTCCAGCCATCATGTGTGCTTCCCAAAAACTAGGGTCTTTTTCGATTGCTTGGTTCAAGTATTTAAGACCTTGTCTGAAATTAGGTTTATGTGTAACAGGATCAAGTGTTTGACTTGGAGTGTTTTTTCCTTGCTCAAACAATTTAATTGCCTTTTTACTTTTGCTAGAATAGTGTTGGGCAGTTGAGCAAGATGAAAATATTACAATGCTCAAAATGAAAACTAGGTACTTCATATTTATGGTATATTCATTATTTTATGTGTCTGTGTAGAAATTTTCCACTTCGGATTGTTTTTCACATACGCAATCACCAAAGGCAAAAAGCGTTCCTTTTTTGACCATTCTACTTGCAGGTATAGTTTGCAAGTGTCGGCAACTTTCTCCGCATGTGATTCAGCCCATTCAAAATCGGAAGAATGACTAATAATTACCTTCAATTCGTCTGCTAACTGATAGGCATTCTCTACTGGTGCTTTGAATTTTTTTGGAGAAAAACAATACCAATCAATGCTACCTTTTAGCTCATAGCAACCTGAAGTTTCAATGGCTAATTCTATTCCAGCTTGTTTTAATTGTTGGGTAAGTTCAGTTAAGTCATACATGCAAGGTTCGCCTCCAGTAATAACGCAAAAATCTGTTTTTGAATCAGTCACGAATTTCACGATGTCATTAATTGTAAAAGTTTGATGCTCATTAGCGTTCCAACTTTCTTTGACATCGCACCAAACACACCCTACATCGCAACCTGCAATTCGGATGAAATAAGCAGCTCTCCCTGAATGAAAACCTTCTCCTTGAATGGTATAGAAATGTTCCATTACTGGTAACGAAGAAATTGCTTGCTTGCTTTTGTTTTCTGACATAAGTAAAACAAAAATAGCAGAATAAAGTAGAATAGAAATTTTAATGTATAAGAAAAAAGCGCCCATTTTTCAAGGAGCGCTTCTCTAGTTTAATTGTAGAGTAGTAAAGTTTTTATTAATTGGCATCAGAATAATTCCAAGAATTAACCAAGCGCTGATGTTCAAATAAAAACTTACGTAAAGTTCTCTTTCCTTTTCTGTCATTTTGATAAGCAATTTTTTGATAAGTCGTATTGATGAGTTCTAAGATATTTGAATCAATCAAGGCTTCGCTTGTTACAGGATCGAAGTCATAATTCTCATATACTTCCATTATTTTCCCTTTGTAAACAAGTTCTCTTTTGGTCAAAACGTCTTTATCCGTCAGTTTTGATAAGAAAGGTAATAATCGAGCACTTAAGTCAACAAAATGTCTTAAAACTAAATTAGCTTCATTTAACTGACATATTTCATTTGATTTTAACATAGTTTCTCGTTTTGATACTTCTAATTACAAAACGAAAGTCGATTAGTATCAGTTGGTTAAAAAGGTGGGCTAATGAGCAGAACGCAGTTAGTAATTATCAAAATCACGACTAGAATGAATAAACTTTTCTATTTTTGCGTTATAAATTATTAAAATAACACAACTATGAATAAAATAGTACTAATCGTATTTTCTCTATCAGTTTCAGCTTTTTCTTTTGGTCAAGCGCAAATTGGAAATGGAGACATGGAAGCATGGGAAACTGTTGCCTCTGATCAAGAACCTGTAAACTGGAATAGCTTTTTAACAGCTGGAGGAAGTTTATCAAGCTTTGCAGTAAATCA
>DQTF01000044.1 GCA_015662935.1 Crocinitomicaceae bacterium
TTATGATGAATTGAAAAAATTAATTCAAAAGGATATTGAAAACGGAAAAGTACACGAAGATGATGTTGAAACAATCATTGAAATCTATAGTTTATTGTCTAAAAAAGAATTGACAACGGTTCATGGAGTAGAAAATGTACATTGGTTAGGCAAAACCTTTGATCATTCTCCATCTGTTGCTGCGATAGCCTCTTTGACTTCTATGCAAAATGACATTCTTGCAGCACGTTCTCAAGCAATCGCATTGATTAGAAGCCGTGTTACTGGAGGCGAGTATTCTTTTAATAAAGTGATGCCCCTTGCATACGGTCCTGTCGTGGCAAACACAGGCGATGAAATCAATCTACAAGTGATGATGGCAGCATTTGATAGCGAGAAACAACCAAGAGTAACGATTGATAATAATGAAAACGCATCTATTTCTGTCAAAGACGGTCTAGGTACAATAAAATTGAAGGCTGGCGGTTCAACGATGTCTTTGTCAGGAACTGTTTCTGTGCAAAAGAAAAATGGACAGTGGAAAGAAAAGAAATGGGAACATGAAGTGATAATAATGAAGCCATCAGGTTCTATTGAGTTGCCGGAAATGAATGTACTGTACAGAGGTTATAAAAATCAAGTACAAGCAACAGCATCCGGTTTTGATAAAACAAGTTTGTCTGGTAGTGGACTGTCTATTGTTAGAAATGGAGATGGATGGACGGTTACACCAACTGGTCGTTCAAGATCAGCTTCTTTACAAGTGATTGGGGTAAATTCTGCAACTGGAGAAAGAAAAGTATTGAAAACAATTAATTTTGCCGTGAGAAATTTGCCTCAGCCTGAACTTTTTTGGGGAGGCGTGAATGAAAATGGTCGTCCTTCCTTGTCAAGCTCTAATTTATTTGCCAAGTTCCGACCAGAAGTTACTTTAAACGCAAAATTTAAAGTCATTTCATGGGAATGCTCTGTAGGGAATGCCCCAGGAAGAGCTCCAAGAGGAACAGGTAATAGTTTTGTAAGTGCAATGCCACTCATTAGACAAGCTCCACGAGGAACAAATGTTAGTTTTAGGACGATGGTCATATATCCAGACGGTACAACTGGAAGAGTGAATGCTGTTTTCAAACTCTAAAAGGATTTTTAATTCTTAATTTTTAATTCTTCATTAATAATTGAATACCTTTGCCGAATGATTAATTTAGAACAACTCGGTGTGCACCTTCCGCAAGGTTATCTTTTCAAAGATATTAGCTTGCAGATTAATAAAGGTGATAAAATTGGATTAGTAGGGAAGAATGGTGCAGGAAAATCTACCCTTCTAAAGTTAATCGCAAGAGTTGACACACCTTCTGAAGGTAAAATTCATCAACCTTCTGGGACAACTATCGGTTATCTTTCTCAAGATATTAAAATTGATACAGAACAATCTGTTTTTGAATTTTTGAATACTTCCAATCAGTTGTTGACGAAAATTAATCATCGATTGGAAGAAATCAATGTTGAGTTGGTGGAAAGAACAGACTATGAATCCGATAGCTACTTGGCAATGCTGGATGAATTAGCAGAGTTGAATCACGAATTCACCGTTCACGAAGGTTTTTTGTGGGAAGAGAAAATTACGAACACATTGAAAGGTCTAGGATTCAGTGACAGCGAACTTCGTATGAGCTTGCAAACGTTTTCTGGAGGTTGGAAAATGCGTGCAGAATTAGCGAGAATATTGGTCAACAACCCTGATATTGTATTGCTCGATGAGCCGACAAATCACCTCGATATTATTTCGATTAGTTGGTTAGAGAATTATTTAAAAACATTTGAAGGTGCAGTTGTTGTGATTTCTCACGACAGGTTGTTTTTAGATAACGTAACGACAAGAACTTTAGAAATTTCTCAAAAGAAAATACTTGATTTTCCTTATTCATACTCTAAATACAAGGAAGCCAGAGCAGAGGAGATGGAAAGATTAGCTGGTGCTGCAAAACAACAAGTTAAAGACATTAAGCATACAGAAGAATTAATTAATAAGTTCCGCGCGAAGAAAAATAAAGCTGCATTTGCTCAGTCTTTGATCAAGAAATTAGAGAAAACGGAAAGAATTGAAGTAGAAAATGATTCTGTCGTTGGAATGAAAATAAGCTTTCCTTTAAGTGTTCAACCTGGTAAATGGGTTTTGGATATGAAGGATATGGGAAAGACTTATGGTGATAAAATGCTTTTCAAAGGAGTCAATTTAACCGTTGGTAGAGGAGAGAAAATTGCCCTTCTTGGAGCCAATGGAACGGGTAAGTCAACTTTATTGAAGCGTATAATGAATAAAATTGATGGTGAAGGTACGGTCGAATATGGACACAATGCCAACATCACCTACTTTGCACAAGATCAAGCGGAAGATCTTGATGTGACAAAGACGGTTTACGATACTGTTGATGATATTGCCAAAGGAGATTTAAGAAAAGATTTAAGAAAAATATTAGGTGCATTTCTCTTTAGAGGAGAGGATGTAGATAAGAAAGTTGCTGTTTTATCTGGAGGAGAAAGAACTCGGTTGGCATTGTGCCAATTGTTATTGAGTCCTTCTAATTTCTTAATTCTAGATGAGCCAACCAACCATCTTGACATTCAAAGTAAAGAGGTCTTAAAAAGCGCATTGAAGAATTATGAAGGAACCTTCATTGTTGTTTCTCACGATAGAGAATTTTTAGAAGGTTTAACCAATAGAATTTGGGACATTGAGAATCAACAGTTGAAAATTCACCATTTTGGTGTCAAAGATTTCTTGAAAAGAAAAATGGCGTTATTGCAACCAGAAACTGTGAAGAAAGTAAAATTGGAAGCTCCTAAAAAGGATAAAGTTACTAAAGAGACTTCTGATAATCAGCTTTCCTACAACGAGAAAAAAGAATTGAAACGCCTGAAAAATAAATGGCGAAATCAAATTAATTCTTCTGAGAAAAAAATTGATGAATTGGAAAAGAAAATTGCAGAAATGGATATTGTAATGACAACGCTTGACTATTCCAACGAAGCAAAAGCATCGAAAGTATTGAAAGAATACGAAGATTTAAAAAATAACCTCGACGAGCAAATGAACTTGTGGGAAGAAGCTACCGAAGGGTTAGAGAACTAGAATCGGTCGTTCCTCCATTTTAGAATCATTCGCTTTGCTTTGAAGAAGGTTGAAGTTTTTACAAAAATCTAGTTTAAAAGTTCGCTTGTGAACGAGTCTATAAATAATTCTCTTCGAATTATTTCCTCTTATGCCTTGCAATTCGCTTATTTCTTCGCTTGTTTTTCTTAATGGACTTCCTCGCTTCTTTGGATTGAGCATTCCAATATATTTTATAAGCTTTCTTCTTTGCTTTCTTTGCCTCTCGGTTAGATTTCTTAGCCTTTTTTGCCATCTGTTTCTCCGCTTCTGCAACCGAATCAGGGTTTTTATCAGGACGTTTGCTTCCGCAACTTGAGAGAATCAAGATGAACAACAATAAAAATATAGGAATAATCGTTTTAAACTTCATAACTTTGCTTATCTTATAAACGCAATGAAAGTACAATTTATTTTTCTTCTCTTGGTCGGATTACTTTTTTCTTGTAAAAAGAATAAAACAAATCCAGTTCCTAACATTCCTTTTGATGTTACAATCAACATCACTTTGCCTAGTTATTCTAACTTAATTGGTGTCAGTGGTTGGGCGTATGTGAATGCAGGTTCTAAAGGTGTGATCGTTTATAGAAGAGGCATAGATGAGTTCATAGCATTTGATAGACATTCTCCCGCAGATGTGAATGGAGATTGCGCTTCACCGCTATATCCTGATACAGATAATTATTTGCAACTAAACGATGATTGTAATAACGCAACCTTCTCACTGTATGATGGTTCACCAATTTCTGGCTCGGATTATGGACTCAGACAATACCAAACTGCATGGAATGGTAGTGAATCTCTTCGTATTTTTAATTGATTGATTACCTTTGCACCATTAAATTAAAAAAATGCAAGACGTAAAAGTTACTATCATAGATAGAGAAGGAGTTGATCATGTGCTAGATGCACCAACCGATATGAGCATGAATATCATGGAGCTTTGTAAAGCTTATGAATTGCCAGTTCTCGGAGAATGCGGAGGAATGGCAATGTGCGCAACTTGCCAATGTTATCTAGAATCAGAGACAGAACTTCCAGAACAAAGTGATGATGAATTAGACATGCTAGACCAAGCTTTTCACGTTGAAGATAATAGCCGTTTGGGTTGCCAGATTCAGATTACAGATGAAATTGATGGAATTGTATTGCGATTAGCACCGGAGTAGGGGCTAATCATTAAAACATTGTTACATTAACCCTTTGGGAATCTCACATATCGGTATCGCAACCATCTTATGCTTATTCGCTCGGTTAAACTTTCTGTATATCGTTAATACCTCTCTCTGACGCTCTGAAATAGCATCTTCATCTCCCGAAAACTCCATCGCCCATTCCAACTCAGGATAGCTTGCGCCAATTTGATCCTCATCGCTGCGACCATCTTCCCATAAACCGTCTGTCGGTTTAGCAACAATAATTTCATTGATAACTCCAACTTCTTTGGCTAAATCCCATACTTGCGTTTTAGTTAAGTCAGCAATTGGACTTAAATCAACACCGCCATCGCCGTATTTTGTATAGAAGCCAACACCGAAATCTTCTACTTTATTTCCTGTTCCTGCTACTAAGCAACTATTTGCTTGCCCAAGTGCGTATAAAGTCATCATGCGTAAACGAGCACGAGAATTGGCCATTGCTAAATGTTGTTCCTTTATATCGAAAGGCATTTTTTCTTCAAAGGAAGTAAATGTATCCGTTAGGTTAATGTCAAAGGATGATACATTCTCAAATCTTGCTGTTAAATCCTCAATGTGATTTTTTGCACGAGAATATTCTGCTTCTGTCTGCCGAATAGGCATACTTAAAAGAATGACCTTCTTACCCGTCATTGCACATAACATAGATGTTAATGCAGAATCAACTCCACCAGAAATACCGATAATGAATCCAGAAGTTCCTGCTTTTGAACAATAATCATCTAACCAAGAAACAATATGCTGAGCTACTTTTTTTGCTTGCACAGTTCTTTAGAATAAGATAGACACCTTGAATTGAATTTGGCTTTGCTTCACAGAATTATTGAAGAATGAGGAAGTAAAAGTACCTGCATCATGATTAAACAATGATCGGTTTTCATCTTTTCTATCCCAATAAACATCAATAAAACCGTAGTAATAACCTATTTCAGCAACTAAGGTTGTAGTTCCTGTGAAATTCCATTCAGCACCACCTGCTAATCCAACAGAAGACTTGAAAATATCCATGTCATTTTTATTGTACTCCATGTTATCATTTTTACCAGCTGTTTTATTTGCCATTGCAGGGTTCATTGGAAAGTCATTATTGTAGTTGTAACCAGTATCGTATGTTTTATTTGAAAGCAAAAAGCTATTTCTTAAACCAAACTTCCCGAAGTATCTAAAATAACCAATGAATTTTGTTCTAAATAACGCCATTGTAGGAATCGTTAAGTAAATGGGCTTTTGTTTTCTAGTATTCAACATGAACAATTCAGAGGTTGTAGAATCCATTTCGCTTTTATTTAGAATAGTATTATCATTATAGTAATAATAAACATTTCCTTGAGAACCTTGCTTAAACTTTAAAGATTCAAAATCAAACTCTACACCTACAGTAATACCAACTGTTTCATTGAATGTGTAATTCAAGTTTGCTCCAATTGTCATTAAAGAACCAACACCATCTGTTGCTAACTTCTTTGTTCCCATTTGTTGGATGTTTAAACCTGCTCCAAAAACTAAACCTGCTTGAATTTTTTTGTCTGCAGCTTCTTGCGCAAACGTTGAACCAATCATTCCTAAAAATGCAATTGCTAATACTACTTTTTTCATCTTACTTATTTTGTGCTTAAATTCTCACTCAAATTATTTGTTTTGAGTACTTTTGAGTACGAAATTAAAGAATTTTAATGACTTATAGATACTCTTCTGTTATTGTTCTGTTAATATTACTATTTAGCAGTTGCGATACTAATCCTCTACTTATTGATGTGAGCGACTCTCAAGTGGAGATAAACTTTGTAAACGTTGATGAAGCCATCTTCTATTCAGACTCTTCTGAGTTGATTTCTAAACATCATTATTTCAAAAATGAACTTAAGAATATTTACGATTACGAAATTGGTCATGTGCTTCAAATAGGTTTAGTGGAAGATACCGCTTTCTATAATAGTATTCAACTGTTTAGAAAAGATACGTCAATTCAAACTTTAGAAAGAAGGATAGCGACCTTACTTCCTTATTTAGAGAAGAAAGAAGAGAACATCAAGGATGGTTTTTCTCATTTGAAATATCATTTTCCAGAAGGAGTTCAGCCGACAACTATCGCTTACTTAAATGCATTATTCTCTACCGCTGTTTTTTGTACTGAGAATGAAATTGGCGTTGGAACGGAATGGTATCTTGGCGATACTACAGATGTTGTTCAGCAGTTAAATCCACAATATTTCTTTGATTGGATGAAACATGCGATGGATGTTCGTTACTATGAAAGGGATATATTAACAGGTTGGATTGAGACACATTATGTCAATTCTGTAGAAGGAAACCTAGCTGAAAATATGATTAGATGGGGGAAAATACTGTATCTCGTGGAAGCAGCATTTCCAGAAAAGAATCCAAGCATAATTGTTCGGTATTCTGAAGAAGATTATGAATGGGCACTTAAAAATGAAGAGAATTTCTGGAGATACTTAGTTGATGAAAAACTATTATTCAAGTCGAATGATCAAACGACGCGTAACATGATTTCTGAAGGACCATTTACTCCCGGATTACCTAATCAAGAAGCACCAGATCGCTATGGACAATTTTTGGGTTGGAGAATGGTGCATCAATACATGAAAAAAAATGATGTTTCTGTCGAAAAGATGGTAGAAGCAAGTTACAATGAGATTTTACAAGATTACGAGGTTGATTAGATAATTTTGTAGTCGTTGTAGTGTACAGTAGCGACTATACACTACAACGACTACAACGACAATATAAACAAAATGGAAGATAAAATAACAAAAACATCAAAAATTGAAATCAACGTTGGGTTGAATGAGAACAACTTGCCTATCGCGATGAAATGGAGTGCAGATGATGGCGGAGTGGAGAATGCAAACGCAAAAGCGATGCTTCTTTCTCTTTGGGATCCAAAAGTAAACAACACCATGAAAATTGACCTTTGGACCAAAGACATGTCTGTGGAAGAAATGAAACAGTTTTTTCATCAAACCTTGCTGACGCTTTCTGATTCTTTTGAAAAAGCAACAGGAGAACATAATATCTGCGAAGACTTGAGAGATTACTGTCATCACTTTGCTGATAAAATGAACATTTTACCAAAGGATTAAATATGATTACTGGGAATATTCGTAAAATGACGGTTCAATTGGAAGACGAAGTGAGATATACACTCAATTTGTCGGAAGATATTTGCATGAATGATTACATCGGCAAAGAAATTCGCCTAGAATGGAATGGAATCATTAACTGTTCTGTATGTAAAAAAGTAACGAAGAAATCTTTTGGACAAGGTTTCTGCTACAGTTGTTTTATCAATGCTCCTGAATCAGCAGAATGTATTCTTCGACCAGAATTATGTCGTGCGCATCTTGGAGAAGGTCGTGATCCTGAATGGGAAGAGAAGCATCACAATCAACCACATATCGTGTATTTGGCAAAATCAAGTGCAGTGAAAGTTGGTATTACACGTGGAGATCAAATTCCAACAAGATGGATAGATCAAGGAGCATCAGCTGCTATTCGATTAGCGGAAACTCCAAATCGTTACGAAGCAGGTAGGGTAGAGGTTGCCTTAAAAGAATTCTTCACAGATAAAACCAACTGGCGAAAGATGTTACAAAATGACATTGACGAAACGATAGATTTAGAAGAAGAAAAATGGGCGTTGGAAGAACATCTTCCTGCAGACATTATGGAATTATTCTCAGAGGATGATGAGATTATAGAAATTAATTATCCCGTTTTAGAGTTTCCAGAAAAAGTAAAAAGTCGTTCCTTTGATAAAACGCCAATCATTGAAGGGAAATTAATGGGAATAAAAGGGCAGTATCTATTCTTTGAGAATGGAGAGGTCTTAAATATTAGAAAACACACCAGTTATCATGTTGAATTTTGTTAGAATAATTACACTGTTATTCATTGCAAGCTCATCTATTGCTCAATGGCAATGGACGGAGTTGGATACGATGCCTTTTAGAACCTCAAATAACGCTGTTTGTGAGGCCATTGTAAACGGAAATGAATTTGTTTATTCCTTTGGAGGGATTGATACCACAAAAATCTATTCTGGAATTCACCAACGTTCTTTTAAATATAATGTAGCAACTGATTCTTGGACTGAAATAGCTTCTCTACCAGATGCCTCAGGAAAAATTGCCAATGCTGCTTCTTTTGTGAATGGCAAAATTTACATTCTTGGAGGCTACCACGTACTGTCAAATTCTTCGGAAATTAGTTCTAATAAAGTGCATATTTATAACCCAACAACAGATGCTTTTGAGGCAGATGGAGCTTCTATTCCTTTAGCAATTGATGATCATGTACAATGTGTCTATAAAGACAGTTTGATTTTTGTGGTGACAGGATGGAGCAACAATGGAAACAAGCCAGATGTTCAGATTTACGACCCGTCTAATGATTCTTGGCAATTGGGAACGTTCACTCCAAATAACCTTTCTTACACATCCTTCGGAACTTCGGGATATATCTTAGGTGATACCTTGTATTATTATGGTGGGGCTGATGGAGGTGCTTTTGCTGCTCGTAGATATATGCGAAAAGGCTACATTAATCCTTTAGACCCAACTGATATAACATGGAGTTTAATGGCTAATGCTCCAGGTTTGCCAAGTTATCGAGCGGCATGTTCGGGAATTAATAACACAATTTTTTGGGTCGGAGGTTCTTCGGTTTCTTATAATTTTAATGGAATAGCCTACAACGGTTCTGGTGGTGTTGCTCCCTCTGCTAGAATTCTTCATTTTAACAATGTGAGCCGTCAGTATTCAGATGAGATTACGCAGCCTTATGGGGTAATGGATTTACGGGGAATAGCCAAATTATCCAATAACCGCTGGATTATCTGTGGAGGAATGGACAGTACGCAAACTGTTAGTAATCGAACTTTTTTGTTAGAAAATCAAAGTGTTAATTTGCTAGAGAATGAACTCGATAATTTTGTTGTAAAAACCTTTGTAGATAAAATTATCATCGAATCAAATGAGAAATCATCGGCAAAATTAGTCAATTATTCAGGTAGAACTCTTCAAGAATGGAAAAAAGCAAAGAAATTTAAAATTGACAAAACTAGCTTTAAATCAGGGGTTTATGTTTTTATTCAAGAAGGACGTTCAGTTAGAATTCAGTTGTAATGGGAAAAGATAAGATAAGAAGATTTGCTGCGGTTAAAGAGTTTGATAACTTTTACGAGCCAGTAATTAAAGAGCCTTTTCCAATGAAGGGGAAGTGGAGAGAACAGCATTTTAAGAATGAGAATCCGATTGTTTTGGAGTTGGGTTGCGGCAAGGGTGAATATTCGGTTGGTTTAGCTAAACACTTCCCAAATAAGAATTTCATCGGTGTAGATATCAAAGGAGCCAGAATGTTTATTGGTGCGGAAAAAGCCATCAATGACAAGATGGATAACGTTGCTTTCTTGCGTATGAAAATTGATTTCATCGATGATTATTTTGGAGAAAATGAAGTAGATGAAATTTGGTTAACATTCTCTGATCCGCAACCAAAAAAAGTGAATAAACGTTTGTCTTCTCCGCCATTTATTGAGCGTTATCGAAAAATGCTAAAACCAGGTGGAATTGTTCACATGAAAACCGACAGTGATTTGTTATTTGAATACACCGAAGAACAAATCAAGGAACACAATTACGAATTACTCGAACTTACATGGAACTTGTATGGAGATTTACCAGAGAACATTGATCCTGTTACGAGAGATATTTTTCATATCAAAACGCATTATGAGAAGTTGTTTACTTCGAGAGGAAGCGTGATAAAGTATTGTAAGTTTTTGATCGGGTAAGGAAATAAAAAAAGCGATTGAATTCTCAATCGCTTTTTTTATTTCCCTTATCCTAAGCCACTCTCAATTTTGCCATTTTACTCTTAGAGAATTTCGCTTGGGCATAACTCAATGTTACTCTAAATTCTTTCTCCTCCGAAGATGGAATTTCAAACATGGCATCATTCAATATCGCTTCACAGATAGAACGTAAACCTCTCGCTCCTAGTTTGAAATCCATAGCTTTCTCTACGATAAAATCCAACACATCTCCATCAAACTTGAGGTCAACATCATCCAATTCGAATAAGCGAACGTATTGTTTAATCAATGCATTTTTTGGTTCTGTGAGAATTCTACGTAATGCTTCGTTGCTCAATGGTTCTAAATAAGTCAAGACAGGGAAACGTCCAATTAATTCTGGAATCAAACCGAAAGTCTTGATGTCTGTAGGATTAATGTATTTTAATAGAGACTCCTTATCAATTACAGTTTCTTCATTGCTAGAAAAACCAATTGTTTGACGACTCACTCGATTCGCAATAATTCTCTCAATACCATCAAATGCACCTCCACAAATGAATAGGATATCCTTCGTGTCAATTTGAATCATCTTCTGCTCAGGGTGTTTACGTCCTCCTTGCGGTGGAACAGAAACCACTGCTCCTTCCAATAACTTCAATAATGCTTGTTGAACTCCTTCTCCAGAAACATCTCTGGTAATTGAAGGGTTATCGCTTTTTCTTGCAATTTTATCAATTTCATCTACGAAAACAATCCCTCGTTGTGCTGAAGTTACGTTGAAATCCGAAGCTTGCAATAATCGAGAAAGAATACTTTCAACATCCTCACCAACATAGCCTGCTTCTGTTAACACAGTTGCATCGGCAATGCAAAAAGGGACATTCAACATCTTGGCAATGGTTTTTGCAAGTAATGTTTTACCAGTACCCGTTCGTCCAACCATGATGACGTTTGATTTCTCAATCTCCACTTCGTCTTTCTGAACTTTATGATTCAGGCGTTTGTAATGATTATAAACAGCAACAGAAAGCACCTTTTTGGCATCTTCTTGTCCAATTACATACTCATCCAACTTGCTTTTTATTTCAGCTGGTTTTAATACGGTTAATTCAAGTTCTTCAGAAGATTCTTTACCGTCCTCTTCTTCTGCAACAATGGTATGTGCTTGAGTCACACAGCTCTCACAGATGTGTCCAGAAACTCCTGCAATCAACATTCCAACTTCCTCTCTCGGTCTTCCACAAAATGAACAACCTGCTTCTTCCTTTTTTGCCATAATCGTTTGATAAAAAAGCCCTTATCCGAATCACTTCAGATAAAGGGCTAAATTTCTATTTGCAAAGATAGTTTACTTTTTGTTACGAAGCAACACTTCGTCAACCATTCCGTATTCCTTTGCTTCTCCAGAAGTCATCCAATAATCTCTATCAGAATCAGCCCATACTTTATCGTAATCTTGTTTAGAATGAGTTGCGATAATATCGTACAACTCTTTCTTTAATTTTTGTATTTCTCTTGCAGTTATCTCAATATCAGATGCTTGTCCTTGTGCTCCACCCATTGGTTGGTGAATCATAACTCTTGCATGCTTCAATGCTGAGCGTTTACCTTCAGCACCCGCACAAAGTAGTACCGCTCCCATTGAAGCTGCCATTCCTGTGCAAATTGTTGCTACATCTGGCGCGATGTACTGCATCGTGTCATAAATTCCTAATCCTGCGTAAACTGAACCTCCAGGAGAATTCAAGTAAATCTGAATATCCTTCTTTGCATCAACAGATTCTAAAAATAGTAGTTGTGCATTGATGATATTTGCCACTTGATCATTGATTCCTGTCCCCAAAAAGATGATTCTGTCCATCATTAATCGAGAGAAAACATCCATTTGAGTCATGTTCATCTGACGTTCCTCAATGATGTAAGGAGTCAATGAAGACTCAATGTAATGCTCCATGTGCATGCTACTCAAGCCTAAATGTTTTGTAGCGTATTTCTTAAATTCGTTGTTGTCAAACATAAAATAATGTATTCGTTCTTATATAACGTTAAAGATAGAAGTAAAGTTGGGATTGAGAATCATTTTTTTCGTTTTTCACTCTCCATTGCTATCTTTACCAAGAATGTTGCCTCAAGATATACAAAACAAACGCATCTTAATCTCTGTTCTTAACTGGGGGATGGGTCATGTATCTAGAAGTATTGGAATCATTTATCAATTAATAAAGCAGGAGAACACAGTAATTATTGCCTGTGATGATTCTCAAAAGAAAATTTTCTCTGAGTATTTCCCCGAACTTCAATTCATTTCTCATGAAGGGTATCCATTTCAATTTGATGGGAAAGGAAATTTTAGATGGGATTTAACCAAACGACTTTCTAAATTAAAAACTAGACTTACAGAGGAAAGAAAACAAGTTACTTCATACGTGGGACAACACAACATAGATGTTGTATTGTCTGATCATCGATATGGTTTTCTTTCAAAGGATGTTCCTTCTGTTTTTATTACACATCAAGTGAATTTACCTGTAAAATGGTACGAGAAAATCGTTGATTCTTTTCACAAGCGTTTGATGAGTTCTTTCCGTTTTATTTGGGTATTGGACTTTGATGATTCTCGTTTGGCCGGTAGATTAAGCCAAGTTGACAAGAATGATAAATGCATCCACATTGGACCCTATTCTCGATTTATGTTGTACGATAAAGTAATATCTAAATCAGCAACACAACTCTTGGTGGCTTCTGGACCTATAATTTATGCGCAATTGTTTGTAGATAATCAATTAGATAAGCAGAGTGCCGTTAATTTGAAAGTCATAGCACCTACGGACGTTGTCGTGCCAAGAGAGTTTGAGAGGGTTGCAAATAATTGGCATTCTCAAGATCAAGCATTTTTAGTTGCTCAAAAAATAATTTCTAGACCCGGCTATTCTACGATCATGGATGCTCATTTTTTGGAATGCGAAACAGAATTTTATCCAACACCAGGACAAGAAGAACAAATTTATCTCAATGGATTACATAAAAAAAAGACCTAGCGTTAACTAGATCTTTTTGTGTAGTTGGTGAATATCTTAATTGTGATATATCTTTTTACTCGTACCATCTTCAAAAATATGAATTTGGATACCAGATTCGTTTGCGTCAATATCTTGACCTAGAATATTAATGATTCTAACAACGTTTGTATTACTTAATTTAGAATTGTCAATGTAAACATGACGGTTGTAAATTGTATTAGCTCCATCAATATCGACTTGGTTTAGACGATAGTAATTCACGGTCTTATCAAAATCCTTGTCAATAAATGAGTAATTCATTGTATTGGTACTGTTACCTGTTGCATTTTCATAATGAACTTTTTCCCATATTTTTCCATCAATACTTCTTTCAATGATGAAATGAGAAGCATCTCTTTCCGAAGAAGTTGACCACATAATTAAGTTACCATCGTTAGTGTTTCTACCAGAGAAAGATGAAAGTTCAACAGGTAATACCACAATAGGACAAATAGGAGATAATGGATCTCGCATTAAACTTAACCAAGCAGCATTAAGCGCATTATTTGCAACTCCTGGTGTTTCGTCTCCTCCAGCTACAGTTCCACTTGACCAATTGTTTACATCGAAAAAATCACCATCATTAAACCATCCACATCTTCCTCCACCATTACCAGAGAATAAATATAAATTGTCAGGGCCACCATCTATACCGCTGCCATAAGATACTCCGTGATAATAAGATCCATTTGGATTCCTAATTTGTATTGCGTCCCCACCATTTGCAATGCTTAACGGTCCCCAACCAGTTAAAGGAGATGTTGCATACGTACATGGAGTATATGTTGAATCATCAGCTGTTGAACTTGGCAGCGTAGTACATCTTTCAAATAGCATATTGTCATGAGGAACAACATATAAAGAATCATTTGGTGAAGAATCATTTGGGTCATCTGCGGGAAGATTACTATTTCGGTCGTTATTATTGTAAATGACAATTAAAGAACCCACCGGAACAGCAGACCATTGTGCTGTATTTGAAAAGCGAAAATGACCAGCAGCAATACCAGTTCCTCCTGGAGCAGGACTGCTATTTGGATTTGAAAATGTACCATTATTATCATCTAAAATGTAACCACGAATATCTACAGTTTCTCCACATTGTCCAGCAACAACGAATTCATAAAACTCTCTGTTTCCAGAATTTCCATTGGACCATTCATTAATAATTAATCCTGGCGTTGTAGGTGTTTGAGGCAAGCATAATTGCATTTGCGTAATTGTAAAAGCCGCGCTATTACTTCCAATCATTGCTGGGGTTGAAGATGTGATTCTGATTAAATATCCAGCACCTGTTACACTTGCAGCAGGTATTGTGATTACAATAGACCCTGTATTTGCTGTTGAAACTAATGTTCCAATGATAACTGGAGAAGCAAAACTACCAGTTGCATCTGATAATTCTGCAGCGTATGTATTACCACCAATAAATGTCCCGACAGAAGTAAATGCCACTGTTCCTGAAGCTGTAGTGTTAGTTAAGCAATTCACAACAAA
>DQTF01000034.1 GCA_015662935.1 Crocinitomicaceae bacterium
ATCATCTTGGTCAATTGGATGTATGTCTCCACTTGCTATCTTTTCTAGCGTAGAATAAACTACTTCGGCTCCTAATACCATCATTCTGTCATGGAGTTCACCTGCGTTTTCATTCTCTCCTATGCTTATTCTTTCTTTCTCGATAATCATTCCTGTGTCTATTTCTTTCTCAATGAAGAAGGACGTGACACCTGTTTCTGTTTCGCCATTGATTATTGCCCAATTGATAGGTGCGGCTCCTCGATAGTTAGGAAGCAAAGATCCGTGCAGATTAATCGTCCCTTTCGGTGGCATTCCCCAAACTATTTCAGGCAACATTCTAAAAGCAACCACAACAAATAAATCTGCATGCAATGATTTCAATTCTGAAATAAATTCTGTATCCTTTAAATTGGTTGGTTGAAGGATTTTCATTCCATTCGCTTCAGCATATTTTTTCACATCACTCTGATTGACCTTTTGTCCACGACCTGATTTTCTGTCTGGAGAAGTGATTACTCCTTTTATCTCTACACCTTCTGTATGCAACTTCTTTAATATTTTTGTTGCAAAGGATGGTGTCCCCATAAATACAATGCTTAAATCACTCATAATGCGTTTTTAAATTTCTTTCTTCTTCCAGTCATATTTATGGATATATAAATAAGATAGAAGTCCAATAGTAATGAAATAAATATATTCTACTGTCCATATCCATAATATTTCCAGCTGATAAACTTTTATAAATAAGAATGCTGCAATCAAGTATACGATTACCGCAAGCAATTCTATGTAGAAATTATGTCGGGTGTTACCTGTTCCATTAATTGCATGAAAATATATGCTTCCAAGAGAGTAAATAATGACTGAGCCAGATACAAATCGAAGAATAGCAACACTATCTGCCATAAATTCTTGATTCGGATTGACCAAACTTATCATCGTTTCAGGGTAGAGGATCGCCCCATGAAAGAATACAAACAGAAAGAGGATAGAAAGAATTTGTATTCTCTTAAGTATTGGTTTGATGGAATCATAGTCTTTGTTGCCAACGTATTGACTGACGTAAGTTTTCGTTGTTGCTCCAAATCCCCATACAGGAACAAAGGCTAGAAAATACAACGAACGAATGTTTTGGGAAACGGTTAATTCATGTGTTCCTATTTGTTCTATCCATGTGAAAAAAACAGTCCAGGTAGAAAGCGCAACAAAACCTTGCAACATGATTGGAGAACTGATTTTAAACAATTGTATCAAGCTTTCTTTGCTAATAGATAGGTTCTTTAAAATATGCTGTGCTTTTTGTTCTTTAGCCATTACAAACACGAAGAATAAGAAAGTAGCTCCGATAGCATCTGCAAAGGTAGAAGCAATTGCTGCGCCTTCAATTCCCATTGCTTCAAATCCTTGGTTCCCACTAATGAGCAAGTAGTCTAATATGATATTAGAAAAGGCAATAAACAATGCGCTTATTAAAACATACTTCGTTTTACCAATTGCCATGAAGTAGGCATTAATCGTTAAAGAGATGAATGCAAAAAACAACCCATAACTTCTTATTCGCAAATAATCAATCTGTCCTTGTGCAACGTCTTGATTTAACGAGTAAGACTTAAGAACGTTAGGCATTACTTGTGTTATTACGACAATCAATAGAATACTAAGTAGGAAATTATTCAGCAGTGCGGAACCAAAAATGCGTGATAAGAGATTTTCCTTTTTCTCACCTATTCTACGAGCCATCAATATTTGAGCTCCATCACTCATTCCAACTAGTGTCATGAATAAGGTAATGTATATTAAACCTCCGTTTCCAACTGCATCAAAAGCAATGGTGTCGTATCGACTTAAAAACGAAGAATCAGTTATCAATACAACAGATTGAATAAAGGTAGATGCCATTAATGGAATGGCCATCTTTAATATTGTTTTGTAACTATAGTCTAACATTTGCTATTCTGTGATTGTAAAAATAGTAAATCGCAGGAGCAATGACTTACGAATTGATGATTTCTCAATAAAGTTGGTATTTTTGTTCTTCAAAGCAAGAGATATGAAGTGTAAGATCCATTTTTATTTATTAAACCAGCATTTTTCTGAAGAACATGCAGAAGCAAATCACAATGGTGAGGAGTCTGAAATGAATAGGAAGTATGAATGGGAGGATGAACTTCTGATAAATGATGTACAAGATGTAACAGAGCAAGAAAAAGCAATCTATCAATTACAAGGTAGTTTTCCTGATGGAGAACCTTTCGCTTTGGACGTAAAAAATATGCGACTATTTGAAGTGTTGACTGATAATGGTCCTGTGTCAGTTGGCTGTTCTGAATCTATTATGGATTCTTGCGAATTGTTAGAAGATAAAGATGGTTTCGCTGTAAAAATTTTCATAAAGGATTATGAGCCTATGTCTAATCCTGTTCCAGGTGTTTTTATTGCGGCTCAAGAGTTCCCGAAAGAATTAATTCCCAAATGATTGAGGTTAAAAATCTAGGTTTACAGAGGGATGATTGGATTTTACGTGGAATTGATTTTCAGTTTCTAACTGGAAAGTCTTATGGTATTATTGGTAAAAGTGGAGAAGGAAAAACTACTTTTTTAAAACTTTTAGCAGGATTGCTAGATGCGAATGAAGGGGAGGTGCTCTTTGAAGGTTTACCATTAATTGGACCTGCTTTTAAGTTAATACCCGGATACGATGAAATTCAATTAGTGAATCAAGATTTTGCGTTAGAGCCTTATCATTCTGTAGAACAAAATATCAAAGAAAAAATTCTTTCTCGACACAATGAAGTTCAAGAAGACCTCATTGAAGAGTTTTTAGAACTTGTTGAGCTGAAAGGTATTCGGTCAAGAAAAGCCCATCTTCTTTCTGGAGGAGAGCAACAAAGATTGTCAATTGCTCGTGCATTAGCTTGTGAACCTAAGGTTTTGTTATTGGACGAACCATTTGTTCATTTAGACCAAAGATTAAGAAGAAAGATTCTGACTTACCTTAATGAACTGAAAGAAGTAAGAGAATTACTTATTATTTTAGTTTCTCATGATGGTGCTGAAATGATGGGATTCGCCAATGAAGTAATTCATATAGAAAATAGTCGAATAGAGCGCGTTTGCTCTGCTAATGAGATGTATTACTCCCCAACATCAAAAGAGCAAGGAGAATTGATGGGAGAGCTTAATTTCGTATTTCTAAATGGAGAACAAGTATTCTTTAGACCAACATCATTCACTTTAGAAAAACCCAATTTGAAAGTTGAATTTATTTCTTTTCTTGACATAGGTTTAACTATTTTGAACTACTTTCGGACAGAGAATGGAGAAGAAATCATTCTTTCTGCAAATAAGAAAATGAAAGAAGTAACACAAGTAAGAATATCGCAATGACTTGGGAAGATAGAAAACAGTTAGTTAAAACATCATTCTTGGAGTTTTTTCAAGAGAAATCAATGTTGCATGGTGCAGCGTTAGCTTATTATGCAATGCTTGCTTTGGTTCCAATTTTATATTTAACAGTGACGTATGTTGGTCGATTTGTTGGTGAAGAAAAAGTCATAGACGCGATAGGCAACATGTTAAGAGAGAATGTTGGACTAGAAGATCCTAGTGGTATTCTTAGTTTTCTCGATGAGGTTGATTTCTTAAGTGGTAGTGCAATGCTAGAAACGATAGGAGTAATTGCATTGATGTTTTCTTGCACGGTAATTTTCAATTCTCTAAAAGGCAGCATCAATGAGTTTTATAACATTGAGAAATCTAAAATTAATAGAAAGAAAAAGATCGTAAGAACAGTGCTTTCAAGAATAATTTCAATGGGCTTTATTATAGGCTTGACTTTATTTTTTATTCTTTTATACTTTGCTGAACCACTATTTTTGTCTTTGGGACATAAATTGTTGTCTAGTGTTGCTATTTTAGAATCATTATTCTCAACTGTTGCACGACACGGGATTCCTATTTTGACCAATATGCTAATTTTTAGTTTTATTTTTAAATATTTACACGACGGATCTGTAGAATGGCGGAATGCTTTTCGAGGTGGTTTAGTCACAAGTGTTTTATTGTATTTAGGACAGTTGCTCATTAAATATTACCTCACACATTTTTTCTTTGGAGCAAGTGGAGGAGTAGCAGGAGCAATGCTCATCATTCTTGTTTGGGTGTATTATTCTTCTCAAATAATATTCTTCGGTGCAAAGTACATTGCTGTGCTTTCTAGAATGAGAGGTTGTGAAATTAAATTCCTTGATTAAATTTTAAGCATTAAAATTTGTTTAACCAATTTTAATTGATTAATTTTCCGCCAGTAAATTGATTAATATCTAAGAATGGAAATTGGAAAGAATTTAAAATTGCTCAGAAATCGAAAAAAGTTTTCTCAAGAAGAAGTTGCAAAATCATTGGGATTTACAAGGAGTTCATACTCTGGTTACGAGAATGGCGTAGCGCAGCCAAACATTGAAAGCTTAATCTTGTTCAGTGATTTTTACAAAGTATCTGTAGATGATTTGATTCGCAAAGATTTTAATTCATTCAAAGAATCGGATTGGGAGAAAATTGATAAAGGAGTTTATTCTGATATAAAAGGAGTAAAACTTCGGGTGTTAACCTCAATGGTCGATGAGAATAATGAAGAATTAATCGAATTGGTTAATGTGAAAGCTAGTGCGGGTTATACTGCAGGTTATGCGGATCCAGA
>DQTF01000185.1 GCA_015662935.1 Crocinitomicaceae bacterium
CATTTTTATTCAAAACTTTTCGAAGAATATGTGTTCCTTCATTTTGAATCGTTATTCTGGGAAACTTCATTACAAAGTATCGTTTTGTCCAACTTCTTGTCGAGTAGATATTGACAATACCGTGTTCCGCTATTCTATTATAATCAATATTGAAGTCGCTTGCGCATTCTCCAAAACACAACTTATAAATTGCTTGAGGAGAAGATTCTGCAAATATATTATTCGGAACTAAAGATGATTGTTTAGAACTCTCAGACAGGATGGTCTCATCGTATTCCAAAGAAATAAAAGTGTTCAATTCTAGGAACGCATCTATTTCCTTTTTACATTCAAAATAATCTAAAGTGCTTAAAGATACCGTTGCTTCATTGGAAACAATGTTGTTCTTAATTGCAGAGAATTGAATTTCTTGTCCTGCAATTTCAATGGTTAAATAAGAATTATTCATTCTTTATTCTTCCCAAGAACCACCTAGTTCGTTTAGGTTTTCAGATCCAAAGTACATCGTGCTTTGTTCTTTGTTTCCATAAGGAATTCTTCCTTCTACACGAATAGTTGGGAATGATTCATCACCAATTTTAACAGAGTCTTTTACTTTAAGGCTCCATAAGTCTTTCGTGTAAGGAATAATTGGCAATGAGTCTGCAGAAAACTTATAGAAACCTAATTTAGTTCTGTTTGCAACATATGATTTACTTGCAAACTTAATCTTCATTAAATCTCTTTGTATGGTATCTCTTACGAAGTTTTTAAAATCTTTTTCCCAGTTTGGGCCTTCTTTCCATAATGAAAGGCGGTAAGCCTCTTGTTCTGACATGTCATTATCTACAGGAGGGTTTCCAGTGTAAAGGTATTTATTTTCAATTGGATCAACTTTTCTAGATGGAACAGAACCAATTGAATTAGGAACAGGTACCGTTCCATTTTTTACAAAATCAACAAATTCAGACCATTCTCCAATGTATTTTCCAGTTTTTTCTTTGTATGCTTTCTGAACATATCTGATATCTTGTAAATTTTGTACAGCCAAAGAATGACACTCTTTAGCATTTTCTTGGTAAGTTAATGTTGTCTTAACACTATTATATGACAAAAACAAAGCGACTAGTCCTGCAATACCAGATCCAATCCCAAGAATATACACCAACGATGAATTAAATTTACCTGTACTAAAGGCAATACTTAGTGCTGCTGCAATCAACATCATTACTGCAGCAATCATAAAACCAGCGCCTTGATTCTGAGCGAATCCAATGTAAACCATTAATAAACCAATGATTAAGAATAAAGCAGGGACTGTATATTTTTTTAATAGAATTGAAAGATTGCTCGTCATAATGTCTCTTTTAATTTAGTGTTTCAACAAAACTACAATTTTTTAGATTTTAGAAGCATTCATTGACTAGTTTTTTTGAACCTTTTACTCAATGAGTTGATTATTTGAAGAATTTCCACCTAAAAAAGAACTAAACCATTAAAAGAAAGTAGATTTACATCAATGTCGCAAGAGTCATTTCATACAACCGTTGTTAATTTGTTTGGATTACCACCAACGGAACATCAGCAAGAACTGTTGCAACAATTAGAAACCTTTATTAGAAAAAAGGATGGTAAAAACTTATTTGTTCTTACAGGCTATGCAGGGACAGGTAAAACCTCTGTGTTAGGCGCATTCGTAAAAGCATTGAATCATTACAAAGTAAAAACGAAACTTTTAGCACCTACTGGCCGTGCGGCTAAAGTTTTTTCGCATAAGTCAAATCAGGAAGCAGGCACCATTCATAAACACATTTACCGAAGAAAATCGAAGGTTGAAATAACTGCCGGATTAAGTTTGCAGAAAAATCTATTTAAAAACACCGTCTTTTTTGTTGATGAAGCTTCGATGATTGGTGATTATACAATGACCAAAGACGGTGGTGTCAGCGCTCGAAACTTATTAGAAGACCTCATTGAATACGTTTTTACTGGAGAGAACTGCAAACTTATTTTAATTGGTGATGCAGGACAGTTGCCGCCCGTTGGGAGTGATTTTTCTCCAGCGCTTAGTTTGGAATACCTTGAGAATCATTTTTCAGATGTGTCGCTGTACTCTTATCATTTAGTCGAGGTTCTTCGACAAGCAGAAGATTCAGAAGTATTGAGAAACGCGACTTTACTACGTAATACAGCCTGGATTGATTATCCAAAGTTTCAATTAAAGAAAGGAACAGACTTAGTTCGAATTAGTGGTTTGGAATTGCAAGATGAGCTAGAAAGCAGTTTTGGCAATTTTGGTCAAGAAGAAACGATATTGATTACGAGGTCGAATAAACAAGCAAATCAATACAATCAACATATACGAGCAAGAATTCTTTGGTATGAGGAGTTACTTTGTTCTGGTGATTGTTTGATGGTTGTAAAAAATAATTACTTCTGGCTTGGAGATGATACAAAAATTGGATTTATAGCAAACGGAGAATTGATAAAAATTGTTCGAGTCAGAAAGGTGGAAGAAATGCACGGTTTTGAATTTGCACATGTGATAGTTCGTTTCGTCGATTACGAAGATTTGGGTGATGTTGAGTTAATTATCCATACAGAGTCTTTGACAGTTGAAGGACCTTCTCTTTCTCGTGAAAGAATGAAAGAGTTGTTTTATTCTGTTGAGAGAGATTATGCACATTTTCGGAATAAGAAAGAACGTTATGATGCTATTTTGGCTGATAAATACTTCAATGCTTTGCAAGTTAAATATGCTTATGCTGTTACTTGTCACAAATCACAAGGTGGACAATGGAGCGATGTTTATATTGATCAAGGTTTTATCAATGAGGAAATTCTCGGGCAAGATTACTACAGGTGGCTGTATACCGCATTGACAAGAGCAACCAACAAAGTTTACTTGGTCAATTTTAAGGATGAATTCTTCGAGTAACTAAATAATCCACTATGTATTAATCTTTAATTATTATATTTTTTGTCGATTGTAATCGAAAATTATTATGTTTTTTTTGATGTTCAAATCATAATTTATTATGTTTTTTTTCGGTTATAATCGAAAATTATTATCTTTGTGAAGATGATAGCAAGAATTACGATAGAAAATATAGATAAAAAGCTATTCAAAGGAAAAGCAATTTTACTCTTTGGAGCAAGACAGGTTGGTAAAACAACTCTTCTAGAATATCTGATAAAGTATAGAGAAGAAGAAGTTCTTCATTTAAATGGTGATGAGCCAGATATTAGGGAGGTATATTCAAATGTTACATCCACACAACTAAGAGCATACATAGGAAATAACAAAATTCTATTCATTGACGAGGCACAACGAATTCCAAATATTGGATTGACGATTAAGTTGATTACAGACAAATTAAAAGATATTCAAGTCATCGCTACTGGCTCTTCTTCTTTTGAAATGGCTAATAAAATGAATGAACCATTGACAGGAAGAAAGTTTGTTTTTAATTTGTTTCCACTATCTTTTCAAGAAATGGTTGATCATCATGGATTATTGGAAGAAAAAAGAAGCCTTGAGCAACGACTGATATATGGTTCTTATCCGGAAATTGTTTCTTATCCAGAAGATAGTGAAGAACTATTGAAATTATTAGCAGATAGCTACCTGTACAAAGATTTATTGATGCTTGATAATATTAAACGTCCGAAACTTCTCGAGAAGATATTGCAGGCATTGGCATTACAAGTTGGAAATGAGGTTTCTTATAATGAGATTGCTCAACTAGTTGGTGCAGATAAAGGAACTGTCGAAAAATACATTCAGTTGTTTGAGCAAACATTTGTCATTTTTACGCTTCCTTCTTATAGTCGAAATGTCAGGAACGAATTGAAAAAAAGCAAAAAAATATATTTCTACGATTGCGGCATTCGAAACGCAATTATTGGCAATTTTAATTCATTATATAAAAGATCAGATATTGGTGCTTTGTGGGAGAATTATTTAATTTCTGAAAGGATTAAAAAGATGCACTACAAAGGAGATTCAGTCAGTTCTTATTTCTGGAGAACAACCCAGCAACAAGAAATAGATTTTGTTGAAGTTGGGCAGAATGGCATCCACGCTTATGAATTTAAGTGGAATGATAAAGTAAAGGTAAAATTCTCAAAAACTTTTACAAATAATTATCCTGAAGCAAAGGTAGAAGTGATTTCCACAAAAAATTACGAAAACTTTTTGCTCTAAAACTCACTTAATTTAAAAGAAGTGATACCAACGCTTACTTTTACTTTAGCGATTTCTTTATTAAATCGGTCAATGACGATTGACGCTTGTTCTCTATTTAAATATTTGCCCGCCAGAACATTGATCTCTGTTTTTAAAGTCTTTAAAAGATTTGCAGTTCTGTAAGCGCTTAAAATATCATTTTTGGATATTTTAAACTTGGTCATTCCAGAAGAGATTGTTTGATTTTTAACATTGATGTTAGAAATAACAGGGTCAGTATAAGAGTTGACTTCGAGCTGAATATCTCTATTCATGTGGATTAAAACTTCCGATTTTCTCAAGCGAACAAATGAAGAATCACTTTTCAATTTACCCTTTGGATAATGACTTAGTTCTTTAGCTTGGTGATCTTTTACAGTTTGAATTCCATTCCATTTCCCGACTCCTTCTCCTCGTGCAACGATAGAGAAAGGTACTTTTTTATCCAGCATTCCTTCAAAAAAGACACGCAAAGCGACACTGTCTTTTTGTGAGAAAAGAGCATTCGGCAGCTCCCATTTATCCGAAGCAAAAACATCCGTTAATTCCAGATTAATTCGAGCATTGTAATTTGGAGCAGCATCCATGACATTGATGTGAATCATTACTTCATCAGCAGATTTAGAGAGGCAAGATTCCGGTATCGCGATTAGCCGTACTTCGAAATCTTGTACGCTGTCAGTTGCTGGGAATTTGAATTCCTGTGTAAGAATATCGAAGCTTGTTGAGTCTTCAAATAAATACATTCCCTCTTTTTCTTCAAAACTTGCCCAACGAGTTCCCATTAATTGTTGATAGATATCTAGTTTTCGTTGGTAGACTGCCATTAAATCAATTGCTTCTGCTTTTTGAGCTTCCAACTCTTTGATTTTACGCTTATACATTTCAAAAAGGTTGTACAAACCAACAATGGTGTTCTGTAATTTTTTTCGCTCTTTTCGACTAGAACTGGTTGTTGGGGTCCCATCAAAAGAACCAGATTTGTTTTTGATTGCTTTTCTTTTTGATTTTTTGACTCTTCTAGATGATTTTTTTGAGGTTGTAATCGGAGAATATCCTAAATCAGAATAATCTTTCTCCCGTTTCTCAATTTTTAATTCTGTATTGTCTTTTTTCTTATTATTATATTCTATCCAATGATCAAACCCTTTTTTACCATAAATCATTTCATTCAACTTGGCAATTTTATTATGCTCCAAGTCATTAATGATTGATTGAAAGGTTGTTCCATCAGAAAAAGTAGAATCCGGAGATAAAAATCGGGTATCCTTTGATCCGAAAAGATGATAATTTAAACCGTTTTTCTCAATGACAACAGTTGTTTGCTTTTCTGAATTATAACCCCAAACATCAAAATGAAGATTCGTTTCTCTATTATTACCCGCAGTTTTGAAATCATTAATAGAATAACGCATCGGTTCAATTTCCTCCTTCGTTTTTCTTTTGACCTCTGTCTTCTCAATAATTAGTTGGTAAGGAAACAGTCCAACAGCTTTAGGGAGACCTTTGTTCCATCTTCCCCGTTCATCTTTTTCGCGTTCTTCAAGAATACCAGTTGTAGAACTTCCATCACCAGCAGCCACCAAAACATTGTCAAATTGAGTCGCTCTTCCTCCAAGTGCTCTGAATATTTCGAAAGCTCTTTTGGAAACATATGTATTGATTGCGTGATTGATTGCGTTCAATGTTATTAGTTCATCTGATTTTGTTGGCAAACGCAAAGACTGAATGAGCATTTTTTTGTCATCCAATGTTAAGCTTGGATTCATTAAGTTTTCCATTTTAGCTATGGGGTGCAACTTATCATCAATTGTTTGAGTGATGCTAGAAGGCAATTTTTCTAATAAGAATTTTTCATATGCTTCGTACTCGTTTGCGTATTGTTTTAGATCGTTAGATGATCTCTTTTCTAGCAGAACTTTGTTGAGCTCCCAAATTGCCATTTTGTTGGCTGCTTCTGCAATCAATCCTTTAGAAGATTTAGCAATTTCTTCTTTGCGAATAACAAGTAGGTCTGGTTTATTAATAATTAAAATCTCAATAGAATCAAAATTTACTTTCTTATTTGGGAATAAAACCTCAGGTCCTTGATAATCAAAATAGCGACCAAAATTGTTGTTTAGAATAGGACTTTTTTTAACAATGTGATAGAGGTATGCTCTTTCTTCTGGGTTTAAATCTTCATTTATTTGTCCATTAGTAAGGGCGGAAGAGAGAGTAAATATCAATAAGTAAAGTGTCTTCATAAAAGATTATTTTCTGCTTGTATAACCAGATTAGTTACGAATGTAACATCAAATTGTTGACCAAAGTTACATTGTACTATTTTTTAATTAACAAAGGGTGTTTAATCATTGATCAAACACCCTTTGTTAATTCTTTGTTAATTCAATTATTCTGGAACAAATGAACTCTTTCTCTTTAGAATAGATACATGTCCATTAAAATTAATTCGTTCATCCTTATAAGGATTCTTGACCGTTGCTTTCCATATATAAGTGTCATTAGCTATAACACGACCATGATAAGTTCCATCCCATCCAACTGAAGGATCATGACTTTCCCATACGACTTCTCCCCAACGGTTATAAACATACATTTCATAATCATATATGTCAATCCCTAAAATAACAGGCTTCCAATATTGATTGTACTCATTATCGTCAGGAGTAAATGCTGTAGGTGCAAAGAAATTAATTGCTTCAACAATTTGAGCGTATAAAGTTGTTGTATCTGTACAACCTCTTTCGTTTGTTACAACTAATGTAATAGGATACTGTTCTACAACATCTTCTGGAAATTCAAAAGTAGGATTCTCTAAACTACTTGATGAAGGATATGAACCAGGGCTGTCCCATTGCCAAGACACAACATCCGAAGAAGAGTTGCTTTGCATATGAATGACTGTTTCAAAAATGGTAGCAGGATTGTTTGAAAAAACCCAGCTAGCTGTTGGAGTAGGGATTACTTCAATTATTCCTTTCATAGTATCGGTATACACACATCCGAAAACAGAAGTTACTGTCATTGTTATATCCATGAAACCGGTAGTATTGTAATAATGCGATATTGGATTGTTTCCAGAAGTTAATCCAGTATGCGTAATATTGTCACCAAACTCCCAGAATGTTGTAGCAATCTCAGTTGGATTGGTTGATGTATTCGTGAAGTAAAAGGTATCCGGAACACACTTTGTTGGCATATCTGGAATAGAAGACGGTACAATTGGTGTAGGGAAAGTAATCGTCATACATTCACTCGTTACCGGAGAGCCACAAACTTCTGATAACTCAACACAATAAGTTGTATTGGTAACATCTGGGTCAACTTCGATCTCATCTCCTGTATCAATAATAGTTCCGTTTTGAGACCATGTAAAAGTATAAGCTGAAGAACCTCCTGAGCCTGCTACGTTAAGAAGCAAAGCATCTTCTGGACAAATTTGAGTATCAGGAGTTAATGAAGAGATAGAAAGTGGTAATGGCTCACCAAGAGTACCCGTAATTGAAGTAACACAGTTATTGCCATCTGTAATAGTTATCGTGTGATTACCAACCATAAGATCAGTCGCGGTTTGTGTAGCTGAACTAGATCTATCCCACGAATATGAATAAGGCAATGTTCCATCGATTACATTTATAGTTATTATTCCATCATTTCCAGAGTTACATGTCACATCTGATTGAGAAGTGATTGATGCAGTTATTCCTGGAATCTCTGTTACTGTAACACTTAATGTAGAA
>DQTF01000190.1 GCA_015662935.1 Crocinitomicaceae bacterium
GATTCATTTATTTTAGCTAGTGCATTCACAGAATGTTTATGACCTCCTTTTTTGAAATCAAGTCGTTGTTCTATTTTTAACAAAGTATCTTCATCAGTGCTCCAAATTTTAATGTGTTTATCCCGACTTGCAGACACAATGATCTTCTTCTCATTTAACGAGATTAAATCATATATCGCAAATGTATGCGCTACTATTTTTTGCAATTCTATTTCTTCTTTCCAATTCCAGACTTTGATTAAAGCATCCTTTCCTCCTGAAATCAATAAATTATCATTCTGAGAATGAAACAATACAGATGTTGCTCCATTTTTATGCGCATTGATAGTGTTGATCTCATTAAAATAAGAGGTTTCAAATATTCTCAAATAACCATCCTGTCCTGCTAGAGAAAAATGCTCACCGCTTGAGCTCACAGCAATGGATCTTATTTTACCACAATCTAAAGGCAAATAAATGACCAATTCTAAAGAATTGCTATCCCAAATAGAAAGATTACCATCTGCATCTGCAACATAAAACTGATTCTTATGAGAATTAAATGTTATTGCAAAAATAGCTTTGGTATGCTGCTGGTAGAACTTGACTTCCTTATTCTCTTCTAAATCAAAAATATGTAAATCTCCAGAAGAAAGTCCAGCGACAAGGTGCTTATCACCCAGGATTTCAATAGAATAAATAGAATGCTCAAATTTTATAGCAAATTTATCCTGTTCCTCCGTTTCAATAATCCACCTTACAACATATTTGTCAGCACTTGCAGAATATATGTACTTTGAAGTTGCGCAACAAGAGTATATTGCTCCGGCGTGTCCATTAATTTCTTTTTCTTTGGAAAACATCATTGCTTCAAAGATACATTTTACTTTTTTTATCAATACCAAAAAATGACGAATAGAATTTTGTATATTTATCCTTAGAAATCAGAATCTTTAGAAAATCGTATGAAAATCGTCTTCATTTTTATTTTATCAGTAGTCCTTTATTCTTGTAACATAGATTCTATTCAAGGCTCTGACACTATTGTTAAGAAAAAAATTGATGCTAAAGATTTTACTTCTATTGATGTATCATCTGCTTTTGACGTAGAACTAGTACAATCAAAAAATTACAAAGTAATTCTAGAATGCAACGATAATATTTCTGAATTTGTTCAAATTGAACTAGATGGCAAAGAATTAATCATTGGAATGGAAGGTTTCAACTCCTACTCTAACACAACGTTGAAAGTTATTATTCATGCACCTAGTATTGAAAGAATAGAAGCAAGTGGTGCGTCGGAAATCAACTTTGATAAATATGAAATGGAGAATTTTGAACTCGACTTATCGGGAGCATCAGACGTTGAGGGGAAATTAATCATAAAAGAAGGACTATACATTGAAGCATCTGGTGCATCGGATATGAAAATTAGAGGAAAAACCAAAAAATTGACACTTGACTTCTCGGGAGCTTCAGAATTTTCAGGGAAAAAATTAATTGTCTCTGATACTCTTGAAATTGATGCTTCGGGAGCTAGTTCAATTTCGGTTACTGCAAACGGAACAATTGATATTGATATTAGTGGAGCAAGCGATGTAAAATATTATGGCAGCGGAACAATTATCAATGAAGACATATCAGGAGCAGGAAGTGTTCAGAAAAAATAATTAATGAGTTTCGAGCTTACCACAATTTCTGCCCAAGACGGAACCAATTTAGCAATTTATCATTGGAGTTGCAACCAACCTAAAGCTATTGTTCAAATTATTCACGGAATGAGTGAGTACGGTCAACGTTATGACCATTTTGCAACAGAACTAGCTAATCATAACTTTCTAGTTTATGCAAGTGACTTAAGAGGCCACGGCAAAACAGCAGGTAAGATTGAAAATATCGGATACTTTGCTCAAAAAGATGGCTGGCAGAAAGTAGTTAATGATGTAGCGGAAGTTAATGCACATATAAAAACATTGCATTCTGAACTTCCTATATATGTACTAGGTCATAGCATGGGATCATTTGTTGCTCGTTCATTATTCCATCAAGTTCCAAATTGTTGCAAAGGTTTAATTTTATCAGGAACAGCTGGCAATCCTGGAATAAAAGGACACATTGGAAAAGTAATTGCACAACTCACATCAAAAATTTCAGGAGGCCGTAAAAAATCGATTCTACTTAATAAAATGAGTGCTATTGGCTTCAATAGCCGTATTAAAAACCCTTTGACAATTAAAGACTGGTTGACTAGAGATCAAAATATCGTTGAGAAATACATCAATGATGATTATTGCAATCAACTATTTTATAACCAATTTTTTATCGATTTAGTTTCTGCCCTTATTGCTATCAATAGGAAAAGATTTTTTAAGGAATCAAACATAGATACTCCTATTTTGCTTATTGCCGGTATGGAAGACCCTGTCGGAGAATATGGAAAAGGGCCTAGAAAAGTTGCCAAAGCTTATTCTGATACAGGTGTAAAAAATGTTACTCTCTCCCTTTTTAAAGGAGCAAGACATGAGGTTCTCAATGAAATCAACAAAGAAGAAGTTTATGCAACTGTTATTGACTGGATAAAAAAAGACCTGTCAAAATAAATTAACAGGTCTATTCAATGTTTATTGAAATGGACTAATCCTCATCCGTAATTTCATCATCATTCACCTGCTTTAAACGATCTGCGTAATCTGCAGGTAAGAAATCGAAAAAAGTATCTCCTCTTAATCCTAAACGCAACGTTTCTAGTGGAATTATTTCATTGGGAGCAATGTTACCTAAGTTTACATTATGTCCAAACAACTTTATAAACCAAACTTGCTGCGTTTTCTTTGGAGCTTCCCAAAGAATATCATCTGGATTTATTTTTGCAATGATTCTATTAATCAATAAAGTGTGTGCAGTACCATTTGGTCTAAAAACACCTACATTTCCAGACTCTCGTCCTTCCGCAATTACTTTCCAAGATCCTGCCTCTAGTTCTGTTTGCATCCATTTCACCCATTTTGCAGGTGAAACGATAATACCTGAATCTTTTGAGCCTACCTCTGAGAAAACTGTTCTGTCTTTAGCGAAAGAGTGAATCAGTTCACATTTCTCGTCATGGTCAATGATTATTGAACCATCAGAAATTTCTACTAAATCTAGGTTGTATTTATCGAGCATTTGCAAATACTCTTTGACCATGCCTCTTGCGAAAAACGCTTCAAATAAAGTCCCTCCAAGGTACGGACGAATTCCTGCATCTTGGTACAATTTGATTTTTTCTTTAAAATTTCTTGTAACAAACGAAGTTCCAAAGCCAAACTTAACAACATCTGTTAAATGCTTAGATGCATCAATGAAATTCTCTGTTTCTCTTAGGCTTAATCCTTTGTCCATCATCATAGTCACTCCTGACTGACGTGGCTGTACTGTTCTTTCCGGAACAAATGGCAATTCAAAATTCATTTTTCTTTCTGGTTTAATATTATTCTGATAATTCTATAAATTCTTTAACACTCTTGTATTCAGGATAAATCTCGAATAATTCGATTGCTTTTTGTTTTTCTTTTAATAGGCATTCTTGAAACAAAGTTAATGCTTCTGTTCTATTTCCCATTTTCCAAAGTAAATTAACTTTTAAAATTGGCTTTATTAGGTTCTCATCCTCCTCAAATACATCTAAATACTCATATGCGCTTAACAATGATTCATACTCTGCCATTAAGTTAACATAATTCATCAAGCATTCTTCATCTGAAGGATCCATTGCTAGTGAAAGTTCATAAAAATCCGTTGCTTCAATTATTTCATTTAATTTCTCATGCGCTCCAGCTAAAACATGATACATTCCTGCATTTTCAGGATCTAATTCAATTGCTTTTCGAATAAATGTTAATCCTTCACGCGTATCACCTTGTAAATCTTTCACAATTCCTAATCCTAGCCAAGCATCGGGCAACAAAGGAGCTAACTCTAAACTTTTGTTATAAAAATGTTGTGCTAGTTCTAGTTCTCCCAATTGCTCGTGACATTCTCCGATGTAACAAAAAGCGATCGGGTCATCTCCATCAAGTTCCATACATTTATGAAAATTCTCAATTGCTTTTGTGTATTTATCTGAAGACAAGTAGGCATTTGCATTATTAAAATAGACAGGACCAAAGCTCTCATTGATTAAAATACAATAATCATATGCCCAAATTGCTTTCTCAAAATTTTCGATTTTAGAATATGCGTTTCCTAAATTATACCAAGAGGTAAAAGAATAAGGATTTTCATCAATAAAATCTGAATAACATTCTATTGAACTTTCATGGTTTCCGATTTGGTCATAGCAAAATGCAATCTCATATATAGCTGATTCATTATTTGGATTAACTTTTATTGCTTCTTTCAAAATATTGATGGCTTCCTTAAACTTCCCATCATTTTGATATTCTACCGCTAAATCTAAATAAATTTCATCTTTATCTTCATTCTCTGCTAACTGTAAACCTTCTTTAAAAAAACGAATTGCATTCTTAGAATCCCTTAACTGACTAAAAATAGATGCTTTGGTTAGTACAATTTCAAAGGAAGACTCTCCCTGTTGTTCAATTTCTGAAATCATATTAATTGCATCCTTCAGTCTTCCTGTAGCAGAATATGCTTGCGCCAATC
>DQTF01000076.1 GCA_015662935.1 Crocinitomicaceae bacterium
TCGTGCGGGATTACAAGATGACAAAAAACCAATTGGTTCTTTCATTTTCTTAGGGACAACAGGAGTTGGTAAAACCGAGCTAGCAAAATCATTGGCTGATTACTTATTCAATGATGAGAATGCCATGACGAGAATAGATATGAGTGAGTATCAAGAAAAACATTCTGTCAGCAGGTTGGTTGGAGCTCCTCCTGGGTATGTTGGTTACGATGAAGGTGGACAGTTAACCGAGGCTGTCCGTAGAAAGCCCTACTCTATTGTTCTGCTAGATGAAATTGAAAAAGCGCATCCTGATGTCTTTAATGTTCTCTTGCAAGTTTTAGATGATGGTCGATTAACGGATAACAAAGGTAGAACCGTTAACTTTAAGAATACGATCATTATCATGACTTCCAACTTAGGTTCTGATTTAATACACGAGACTTTTGACAAGGTCAATGATGATCAATACGAAGAAGTTAGTCATAAAGCGAAAGAAAAAGTGATGGAATTACTGAAACAAACAATACGGCCTGAGTTTTTAAACCGAATTGACGAAACTATCTTGTTCTTACCTTTGACGAAAAAAAATATCAATGACATCTTAAGTATTCAATTGAACAACTTAAAAGTAAAATTGAAGAAACAAGGAGTGAATTTAATTGTTACAGAAGATGCTTTTGAATGGATATCAAAAATGGGATATGACCCATTCTTTGGAGCTCGACCAATTAAGAGAGTATTGCAGAAGCAGGTTCTGAATGAACTTTCAAAAGCAATTCTTGCGGATAAGTTGGACCTTGATAAAAATGTGATTGTAGATTTATTTGATGATAAGATCATTTTTAGAAAACCTGTTTCTATCGAAGAAGAGACCTGATTTAGCTAAGTATTAAAAGAGTAGATAATTTTCTACTCTTTTTTTTGATGCTATTTTACTTTACAAATGAACCATCAAATATTTATACAACTCAACCATTGACTGAATGTCAGATTTGTATACTTTCTCATCTGGAGAATGTACGTTATCTTCTGCTGCACCAATGAAGCACCAATCAATTGGCAAGTACGATTTTTGTAATACACCACCGTCACTCCCGCCTGCTGATTCAACTTCCAATTGAAATCAACTTCCGATTCTTTTGCTAATTCTATAATCCTATTCAAATAAGACCTTCTTGGCAAAACACTATCTCTCATAGAAATAGCAACTCCCCCTTCGTGTCGAACACCAGAAGTCACCCAAGTAATGTCAGAAATCAATGCTTGATAAACATCAAATTCTTCCATTAAAAATTTAGCACAATTGGCAACTGCATTTCCTCCATGTTCTTCGTACGTACCAAAAACAATGGCACCATTATCCATTGATTTCGCAACCTGCAAAGCATTCCATACCCCTAACCTATTATCCATATAAGGAGATTGAATATATTCTGTCGTTTCTCTAAAATTTGGTTTGAAAGTTAAAATAGTTCCCCGTTCAATTTCTCGTTCAAAAACATATTGATAAGATGCATGTCCATTTTCATCTTCAATAACCATCAATTCTGTTTCTATTTCTCCTTGAGAATCTGAACCGACCAATTGCATACCATCGATGGTTCTAGGCCCACCAATTTTGATTAATTCTTTGTCATAACCTACAGAAAAACCGATGCTATCCATGTGTGCATAAATTGCGGTTGTCGGTTTGCCGAAAACAAGTACTATGCAGTCCTGAAACCTTCTTCCTTCAAAAACTTGGGGTTGAACTTTCCAGTTAGATTGATTCTTTTGAACATAGTCCAATAAGAAATTTTTCATTCTAGCTTCATCACTTGCTGCAGAACGAATCTCTATCAATTCTTTTAATAGTTTCAAATTTTCATTTTTAGATTTACAAAGAAAGATAAATTCTTTGAGAATACTTAATAGATTCCTAAATCATTCAGTTTTACGGAGTAATATTTTTTAAAGTCTGTAACAATCAGCTCCTTCTGCAATAGAGCAACTTTGATTTTTAGTTCACAATTCTCCTCGAATTTCTTCTCGCTAATTTCGATATCATTCTTTTTCAACAAGTTCATTACATGAGGCATATCTAGATAGTCAAAAGACATCTTATACCATTGATACACCTCCAACTCTATTACTTCTCCATTTTCAATCGCATTTTTTGCAGCAGTGCGATAAGCATTTATTAATCCACCAACTCCCAATTTTGTTCCTCCATAATACCGAACGACTCCAATAAGTACATTCGTTAAATTATAAGAGTCTATCTGACCTAAAATTGGTGCGCCTGCAGAATTAGAAGGCTCTCCATCGTCGTTTGCTCGGTATTTTAACTTATCAACACCAAACCGGTAGGCATAGCAAAGGTGTCGAGCTTGATGATTATCATTGCTCCATTGTTCTAAGAATGCTTTTGCTTCCTGTTCTGAATAACAAGCAACTGCATAGCCAATAAATCTGGATCCTTTCTCTTTATAGACACCTTCTGTTTGGCACTTTAAAGAATTATAAATCGAAATAGTTTGCATAATTACAAGTCTAACTAAAAAAATAGAGACTATGAATGAATCTAAATAATAATTCAGACATCTAATATACTCGATATAAGTCCTTAAATATTCATTTAACTGTTTTAGTGCTAGTTTAAAGACAACCTTTCAAGAGGATATTTCGTATTATTGACAAGGAATTAACATTTTCTCCTTTTCAGAAAAAACAAGCACAATGAGAACATTATTATTTATTACGTTTATTGCATTAAGCTATTGGAGCACTTCACAAGTGGATTATACTTCAAAAATGGTAACAGCACCACCTATCCCAACCAATATTGAGAGATATGAAGTTGATTATAAGTTAAAAAGCCATGTTTTTATTGATGGTGATTCATCAGTACTCAATCAAATGGATTTAAGACTTCTTGAGGAATATAGAGACACTACAGAAGATGTTGAAATAACTGATCCAACTACTGGATTAAAAGTTATTCTTTTTTTCGAAAAGCACTTTTCTAACTAAAGCTAACAGATATGAAAACCATCACTCAATTTTTAATCTATTTTTGTGTCATTTTTACTTTTAATGTAAATGCACAATTCAATCATCCAACAACCTCAATACAATCAGAGTATGTTGGCGCCTGTTTAGTTAGCACCTGTGCAGCTACTTATTTTGACAATGGTGGTGCAGGCGGTAACTACTCTAATGACATAAATAATATTTACCGTGTTTTTTGCCCTAATACTGCTGGTCAATGTTTAAGGGTCACATTTAACTCTTTTAATGTTGAGAATGCTGGTTTTTTTGGTGCGTATGATTGGTTAAATGTAAAAAATGGACCTACTCAAAACAGCCCTAATTTCACTACAGCCCCAGCTAATGGCGCTGGTGAAATTTTCGGCACACCTGCTGTTCCTTTCTCATATACAGCTACGGGACCTAGTGGTTGTTTAACATTTCGATTTAATTCAGATGGCAGCGTAACCAGACCTGGCTGGTCTGCGACTTTGCAATGTGTACCTTGTGCAGGAGGCCCGAATGGAACAGATAATAATGATTGTATTAATTTAACTCCAATTTGCTCAAGTGCTAATATTAACGGTTCAGCTACAGGACCAGGAATTGTAGCTGAAGGTTGTACAGGTAGTTCTTGTCCTGCTGGTGGAGAGAATCACACTAACTGGTATACTTTTACTGCCCAAACAACAGGGACGCTTAATATTACAATTGCACCAAACGTAGGTTCAGGAGATTATGATTTTGCAATTTATGGACCTAACGTCACTTGTGGCGCTTTGGGTAATCCAATTAGATGTACTGATTCTGGAACAACAGGGACTACAGGACTCACCTCTACAGCGGGTGATTTTACAGAAGATGTTACTGGAGACAAATTCTTACAAACAATGAATGTCATCGCAGGACAATCATACATCATGGTTATTGATGAATGGAGTCCAAACTCTGCTGGAGGATATACATTATCATTTACAGGTACAGTATCATTAGATTGTACAATTCTACCTGTTGAATTATCATCATTCGAAACATCGTACAACGCTGAATTAAATGTTGTTGATATTAATTGGATAACAGAAAGCGAAAGAGATTGTGATTATTTTGAAGTTGAACGATCGTTTAACGGAGAAGATTTCGAAACAATTCACCGTGTTAAAGGAATGGGGAATACAACATTAGAAACACAATACTATGTGGAAGATCCAAATCAAATGATTGGAGTTAATTATTACCGATTAAAGCAATTTGATTTCAATGGAGAATTCAATTACTCTGAGGTTAGGTCTGTTAATATCTTAAGTGATGAGTATGATTTAATTTCTGTTTTCCCAAACCCTACTACTGATATGACAGAAATAGTCTTCAATAGTTATGACAAAGAAGGAGCGTTATTAAAAATAATTAGTCCAGAAGGAAGAGTAATCGTAAATACACCTATCGGAACTAATCCTGGAGGAAACAGAGTGAATGTTGATCTCTCTGAGAAAGCGAAAGGTATTTACATTGTAAGCGTGACTACGAAAGAAAAGGTTTACACAACTAGACTACTGAAACAATAGGCAATTATTCTATTCAATAAAATAATTCTGAATGCAGCTGGAGCTTATCAGTTCCAAATCTCAAAGAATGGTTATTCTCAATAAAAAAAACTCCGGTTGTTGTTAAAAAAAAGAGCCTCACGGACTGTGAAACTCTCTTTAAAAATCTGAATGAGAAGAAAAAGCGATAGCTTTTGAGAAGCAAACGTTAGTGCTGCTTCAGTCCCTACTTTTGTTTACACAAAAATTAATGATATAAAAAAAGCCTCACAATTAAGTGAAGCTTTTTATTTCCCTGGCGGAGAATGAGGGATTCGAACCCCCGGTACCTTGCGGTACGCTGGTTTTCAAGACCAGTGCATTCGACCACTCTGCCAATTCTCCGCGCCAAAAGTACTGATACTTTATTTAACAACAATAATTTTTATGCTCTTTTTTAATTTATTTTTCAAGAAATATTTCTGAGTTCTAATACATAACAGTTTAAACACACTGAATAACCTTAAAATCAATGGAGTACGATTCACCTTAATAAACGGTTCACTTTTTGTACTTTTGTCAGAAATCAATTGGACTCAATGAGATACATTTTAATACTTATCATTCCTTTTCTCTTCCCACTAATTGCCACATCGCAAAACAAAGAACTGAGAGCTTACTTAGATAGTAAACAGTTTTACGCTCCATCTGATGGTAATTATGTTGAGTTTTACCTTCAGTTTGTAGCAACATCGATTAATTACACTGGAGAAAATGATGGTTTAATTGGAGAATTAGCCATTCAGATGTCTATTACACAAAATGACAAAAAAATTATTGCAGATGCTTATCGTTTGAAAACACCTTTTATGAAGGACAGTATTTTAGACGATTTTTATGATGTCAAACGTTTTGCCCTTCAGCCTGGGAAATACACTTTCTCCATACAGTTGCAAGATTTAAATAGTAACCACAAACCTTTGGTTACTTCTCAACAAATAATTATAGATGACCTTTCGAAAGGAATTACCATTTCTGATATTCAAGTTGCTGAAGTAGCAAGTCCTGGTGATGGAACATCTCCCTTTTTTAAATCTGGCTATGACATTATTCCAAGATTAGCGACCTTCTACCCTGAAGAATTAACAAGTATTCCCGTTTACTTTGAAATATACAATTCTAATTTTCTCGAAGATTCTGTATTTGCCATCAAACAAACAATCGTTAACGCTCTAACCAATGAAGAGTTGGAGAAATTCACACATTACTCAAAATTAAATTCTGCAGAAGTTGTCCCCTATTTGAAACAGGTTGATATTGCAGATTTAGTTACAGGTAAGTACATTTTAAAATTCACGCTAATCAATAAGAAAATGACTGAACTATCTAGTCAGTCTTATGATTTTGATAGAAGCAATGATATCGCTTACGATTATTTCTCTGATGAAATTGTGCTAAACCCAGAATTTCAAGCATCAATTACCGACGATAGTATTGGTTATTACTTAGAAAGTTTAATCCCTATTTCTGAAGCAAATGAAATCCGTAACATCTTAAAAATTGCAAAAAATAGAGATGCCGACAATGCTCGAAAATACATTCAACGATATTGGTTAAAAACAGCACCTAAGAATACTTATGAGCATTGGATGAAATACAAAACCCAAGTACAAAGTGTTCAAAGATACTTTGGAGGAACAATTCAAAAAGGACATGAAACAGATAGAGGGAGAGTTTATTTAAAATATGGCGCTCCAACTCGCATCAATAGAAATGATAATTCTGCAACAGAGTATCCTTATGAAATATGGGAGTACAACAGAATAGGTGCCTATAATAACAAGAAATTTATTTTCTACAATCCAAATATTGCAACCAACTCATACATTCTCATACATTCTGACTTAATAGGAGAAGTGAAAGACCCCAATTGGCCGCAAAAACTCTCCCGTTCGAAGTCTAATTCTGGAAATCAATTTGGGAACAATAGTCGTGATATGTTTAGAGAATAATCTCAAAAAAACAATTAGATTTGTTCTTCGTGAAAAATGTTGCTATCGTCATACTTAATTGGAATGGAAAAGAGCTTTTAGAGCAATTCCTACCGAACGTTATCAATTATTCCGGTGATGCCAGAATAATTGTGGCAGATAATGCATCTTCTGATGAGTCAATTGACTTTATAGAAAACAAGTATCCAACAATAGAAATTATACGAAATCAGCAAAATGGAGGTTTCGCCAAAGGTTATAACGATGCTTTAAAACTCATTGACGCTGAGTTTTATGTTCTTCTTAATAGCGACGTAGAAGTTACTGAGAATTGGTTAGAACCTATGTTCAATGCAATGAAAAATCCTAAAACAGCAGGATGCCAACCTAAAATTCTTGCCTATAACAATAGAGAATACTTTGAGCACGCAGGTGCAGCAGGAGGTTATATAGACAAAAATTACTTTCCTTTTTGTAGAGGTCGACTATTTGATAATGTTGAGAAAGACAATGGCCAATATGACAATGAGGTTGAAATATTTTGGGCGACTGGCGCTTGCATGATGATTCGTGCAGAGTTATTTCACAAAGCCAATGGTTTTGATGAAGATTTCTTTGCTCACATGGAAGAAATTGATCTTTGCTGGAGAATTAAAAAATGGGGATATCATTTCAAAGCTGTTCCTAGTTCAAAGGTTTATCACGTTGGAGGAGGAACCCTCCCCTATTCTTCTCCCAAAAAAGTGTATTACAATTTTCGGAATAACTTGATGATGATTACAAAAAATCATGAAGGCTATTGGGCACCAAAATTATATTACAGAATGGCTCTAGATGGAATTGCTGCAGTAATGTTCCTGTTAAAAGGTCAATTCAAATCTTTCTCTGCAGTCTTTAATGCTCACATGTATCAGCATGCTCATTTGAGAAAAACCTTAAAAAAACGAAAAGAAATTCAAAAAGGAACAACTCATTTTGATGCTTCTGGATTATATCGAGGGAATATTCTTTGGGCTTATTTTATTCAGAAAAAGAAAAAAAGTTCTGATTTGGATTCAAGTAAGTTTAACTAGAAAATTAGTGCATAAAAAAAAGTGACATCA
>DQTF01000046.1 GCA_015662935.1 Crocinitomicaceae bacterium
CCATCATCACCTTCTGCAACAATGATAATAGAGCTTCTCCGGCCTTTGTTCTGTTGCAGCAGGTCGTTAGCTAATTCTTGAATGTCCGTATCTTCTTCAGGAATCAAAACGGAATCTGCACCAGAAGCTATGGCTGAGTTCAGTGCGATGAATCCTGCATTTCTTCCCATTACTTCTATAAAAAATATTCTTCGATGACTACCCGCTGTATCGCGAATTCTATCAACAGCCTCAACAACAGTATTTAACGCCGTGTCGTATCCAATAGTGTGATCGGTGCCGTATATATCATTGTCTATCGTTCCTGGAATTCCAATTACAGGGATGTTCATTTCTTCGGAAAGAATACTTGCTCCAGTAAAAGTCCCATCTCCTCCTATACATATAAACGCATCGATTTCATTCTTACGTAAATTAGTAATTGCTTTATCGCGTCCTTCTCTTGTTCTAAATTGATTACTTCTATATGTTCCTAAAATAGTGCCTCCACTTTGAACAATGTTATTGACATCTTTAAAAGTAAGCTCACAAAATTGATTATCAATAACGCCTTGGTAACCATCATTGAAACCAACTGGCACTATTCCTTCATTTAGACAGTACTTAGTTATTGCTCTCACACATGCATTCATTCCTGGCGCATCTCCTCCTGATGTAATCAATCCAATTTTTTTCATACTCTAAAATTAATCAACTAATTATTATGGAAACCATTTATTTCTTGCATCTTTATATAAAATGCTGCTCAATAAGAGAATAACATATCGAAAACTGTCTGATGCAGAGTTGATTTCTTTCTACAAAAAGAAAAATGATTCTCTAATAATCGGAGAATTATATAATAGGTATAGTCATTTAGTTATGGGAGCAGCAATGAAATACATAAAGAACAAACACGATGCTGAGGACATTACAATGGTTGTTTTTGAAAAGTTGCCAAGCAGCATTTTGAAGTCAAACATTAAAAATTTTAAATCTTGGTTATATACAGTGACCAAAAATGAAGTGTTTCAATTGTTTAGAAAGAAAGGAATACAATCAACAGAATTAAAGCCTGAATCAGAAAACTATCGTTTAAATGAGGAAAATTCTCTAGATAAAGCTCACGCAAAGGAAAAACAACTGTTGCAGCTTGAGGGACTTGTGGAAACACTAAAGGAGAACCAGAAAAAGTGCATTCTATTATTCTATATAGAATGCAAAAGTTACCAAGAGATATCAATACTTCTAAAAATGGAAGTAAACGCTATAAAGAGTGCCATTCAAAACGGCAAAAGAAATTTGAAAATTAAATTAGAAAATTGTGAAGAATTCAGATCGATATAAGGATATTTTCGGCTCAAAGGAGAATTTAACTCGCGCAGATATTGAATCTTATGAATCAACATCTATTGCAGGTAAAAATTCTGTAGAGCAAAAAATGGAGAATGATTCTTTTGAAAAAGATGCAATGGAAGGATGGGAGAAGTTAAATTACGAAACATCTTCTCTTGATGCTATTAACAGCAAACTTTTTCCTAAAAAAATTCTCCCTTGGAAAACTGCAATTGGAGCACTCTCTATCGGGGTTCTTTCTGTATTCACTTTTCAGCATTTTTATAATGGCACCGAAACAGATTTAAAAACAGTAAAAATTGAGGTTGCAAAAGCAAACAATAAAAAAATCAATCTAGAATCAGCTGATGTAATTCTCCCTGTTCTCATTGAGCAAATGAACGAAGTTGTAGAAAGTGAACAAATTACAGCATCAGAAATAATCAATGACTTCGAAGAAATGGATTTCTTAATTACAGAGCTACCTCCTTTAAAACCTATTGAAATAAAAGGAGATAACACAACTCCTGAATTAGTAAGTAATCGTTTTTTAGCTAAGGAAATTTACTTACATGAATTAAAACTGATTGATTACAGCGATTATAGAAAGAATCCTATTGTGCAAACAAAGCAATTGATTCTAAATGGATTGCCCGCAGACAAGGAAGATAAGAATTCTGAAAGCTACAACTCAAACTGGGAAAGCATCGATGTTCCCTATTTAAAATATCTTGAAAAGTCCATCTATTATTTCAATAAAGGAAGAAACAAAAAAGCACTTGCCCGCTTTGAAACTATTATGGAGTCTTACCCGAAAGATGTGAATGCGAACTTCTATGGAGGACTTTGCCTCTTTAATCTTGGGGAATACACAAAAGCTATTTCATACTTTGACAATTGCCTAAATGGCGACTACAATAACTTCGATGAAGAAGCAAAATGGATTACTGCACTTTCTTTTGAAAAAATGAATGACACTGCAAAAGCAAACATTCTTTTCCAAGAAATTGTTAACAGCAAAACCTTTTACACAAGTCAAGCGAAAGAAAAATTAAAATAAAGGTTCAGTAATATGTGACATTTCTGTTTTTTTCCCGTTCTTAGTAGTAAGAACTATGAGAATATCTATCCTTATCCTATTATTTTTTGTCTTTTATGGCTATAGTGTGTTTGGGCAATCCGTTACTCAACAACAAAAGGATGTTGCTGTTTTCAAGAAAGTACTGCTTGCGAAGGAAAGTCGAATCGACATACATGTTCCGAAGGATAGTGTGCTTTCTTCTTTTAACAATTTAAATGCACTATTTTCAAAAAAGCAATCTGCCATCGAACAGTTTAAATATTTTGGTAGCGCGTTGTCAAAAATCCAATGTGGTCACACGCAAATCCAACCCAATAAAGCAATTTATAAAGAATGGCTAGGTGCTCGAAATTCTTTGCCTATTGATTATTACTTCATCGGGAAGCGGTTAGTGACCAATAAAATTGTTACTGAAGATATACCCGCTCTGACAGAAGGCAAGTCTAAATATCAATTGAAAAAGGAAGTAAAGCCAGGAACAGAAATCATTGCAATTGATGGAAAGTCTATTGAAACGATGATGCAGGAAATCGGTGAATTTCTATCTTCAGATGAAAACGCCATCGATTTTAAATATTTTCAGTCTGCTCAATTGTTTGAGTTTTATCGTCATATTTCTGC
>DQTF01000186.1 GCA_015662935.1 Crocinitomicaceae bacterium
AATCTCTTCAAGTGTTAATCCGTGATTCATTCCAATCCCGAAGAATAAACGAATAATTTCACGTTCCTTGTCAGTTAAGGTGCTTAAAGAACGTTCAATTTCTTTCTGTAATGACTCAGCCATTAACGTGTGATCTGCTTTCGGAGAATCATTATTAGCCATTACATCCATTAAAGTTCCTCCGTCATCAGCTGAAGATAAGGGAGCATCCATCGATACGTGGCGTCCAGATACATTTAAGCTTTCCTTAATTTTATCTTCAGGAACTTCTAATGCTTCTGCTAATTCCTCCGCTGAAGGTGGTCTTTCAAATTCTTGCTCTAAACGAGAGAATGCTTTGTTAATTTTATTTAATGAACCTACTTGATTCAATGGAAGTCTAACAATTCTAGCTTGCTCAGCTAATGCTTGCAAAATTGATTGACGAATCCACCATACTGCGTATGATATAAATTTGAATCCACGAGTCTCATCAAATTTTTGTGCTGCTTTAATCAATCCAAGATTTCCTTCATTGATTAAATCAGGTAGGGTTAATCCTTGATTTTGATATTGCTTTGCTACAGAAACAACGAAACGTAAATTAGCTCGAGTTAATTTCTCAAGAGCTCTTTGATCTCCTGCTTTGATTTTCTGTGCTAATTCTACTTCCTCTTCTGCTGTGATTAAATCTTCTTTACCTATATCTTGTAAGTACTTGTCAAGTGATTGACTCTCACGATTGGTAATCGATTTGGTGATTTTTAGTTGTCTCATACTCTTCTAATCCTCTTCTTTTAAGTTTTTGCTCTTTGAGCGATCGCAAAGATACGGTGAAATGAAGCTCTTATCCAAAAATAAGAGCAACATTTTTTTGTTTTTATTCAGTCAAAAACCATGCCTCAAATATTTGATTTACAAACCAAATCCAACATAGTCTTTTATACCGTTCTCTGTAATAATCTCTAGCAAAACACCATTATTACTACTAGTTAATTTATTTGTCAGTTGTTCAATACTTTCAATGGCAACATTGTTTATTTTTGTAACTGCCATTCCCTCTTGAAGACCGAGGGATTTAAGCTTCCCTGCTGTCAATGTTTTGATTTTTACACCATAGTCGATATTCAACTCCTTCTTTTCTTTACTTGTTAACACTCGAAAGGTTGCACCAAGTGCTGTATTTTTCTTTACTTCTTCTTTACTAACAAGTTTTGTGTCGCCATCTTTATTGCGTAAAACAATATTTTTGACGCTTTCATAACCTTTCTTATCTCTAATAGTTACAGGAATCTTATCTCCTGGTCGTCGTCTTCCAACTTCTTCTTGTAATGCAGCAACAGAATTTACATTCTTTTCTCCAACTTTAAGAATAACATCTCCTGCTTTTAATCCTGCCTTTTCAGCAGAACCATCCTCAACAACTCCTGCCACGAAAATACCTTTTGTGTCTGTTAAATTATATTTCTCAGTTAACTCTTGAGTGATATCCGCAATTTGCACCCCTAGATAGCCTCTTTGTACGACACCATAGTCAATCAAATCTCGCATTACTTTCTTAACTAAGTTAACTGGAACGGCAAAAGAGTACCCGGAATAGCTGCCCGTTTGTGAAGCTATTGCCGTATTTATCCCAACCAATTCTCCTTTTGTATTAACCAATGCGCCTCCACTGTTGCCAGGATTAACTGCAGCATCGGTCTGAATAAAAGATTCAATTGGTACATTTCTTTGATTCGCACTTCCTTTAATGATGTTAATGTTTCTTGCCTTTGCTGAAACAATACCAGCAGTAACTGTTGAGGTTAGATTAAATGGATTTCCTACTGCAAGAACCCACTCTCCAACTTTTACGTGATCGCTATTCCCAATCGGAATTGCTTTTAGTCCTTTTTCTTTGATTTTTAACACCGCAATATCTGTCGATGGGTCAGTTCCTACAATTGTCGCCTCATATTTTCTGTTGTCATTCAAAATGACTTCAATTGTTTTTGCATCTTCAATGACATGATTATTCGTAACGATATACCCATCTGCTGAAATAATAACTCCAGAACCTGAGCCAGAACCATATTGCTTAAATTCTCTTCCTCCAGCTCCTGGTCCATAGAAAAATTCTGAGAATATATCTCGTTGAAAAGAGGTGGTTTCGACAGTTGTAGTTACGTGAACAACTGAATTTAAACTATTCTCCGATGCTTCGACGAAATTATCTGTTTGGAATTGGGATAGAAAATCAACGCTTGTGTTTTTAACACCAAAATCAGTCTCGTTTTGTACAACTGAGTCTACGTGCGAAGAAGGTTGCGTTGAATTTATTGTCATAAAAATGGCCAATGGCAGCATTCCACCCAAAAGGCCTAATCCTAAAAATTTAAAATTATTCTTCATTTTATATCTTTTATTTAATTAGTCTATTTCTTGTTGTTCTGAATATCAATAATAACACCATAGAATAAAAAATGGTACAAATGTCATGTTAAAGAATGTTAAAGCATTATTGAGAGAATAACTGTATTTTTGTATAGTAATGAAAATAAAATTTTCAAAATATCAAGGAACGGGTAATGACTTTGTCATGCTGGATAATATGACAGGTTGCTATGACAATTTGACCATTGCTCAAATTCAATTCTTATGTGATAGAAAGCTTGGGGTTGGGGCAGATGGCTTGATTAAACTATCTACCTGTGAAGCGTACGATTTTGAAGTAGAATATTTCAATGCGGACGGAACGCAAAGTTTCTGTGGAAATGGTGCTAGGTGTTCAGTTGCGTTTGCTAATAGTTTGGGGTTAATTCAGAATAGCGAGACATTTTTTTTGGCAATTGATGGTGAACATAAAGCATCTATTAATGATGGTGTTGTTCGTTTAGAGATGTTACCCGTAAAAAGTTTTATCAAGAACAATAATGATTTTGTTCTAGATACAGGTTCTCCGCATTATGTTCATTTTTCTGATGAGGTAAAGGAGGACATTGTTTCTTATGGTAAGGGAATTAGATATTCTGATGAATTCTCAGAGAAAGGAATTAATGTAAACATTGTGAGTATAATCGACCGTTCAATTATAAACGTAAGAACTTATGAACGTGGTGTGGAAGACGAAACCCTTTCTTGCGGAACGGGCGTAACTGCTTGTGCATTAGTATATATATTGCAAAATCCTGAATTGACTAAGGTTGATATAGAGACTAAGGGTGGCAAATTAATAGTGGAGGCCAATCCTTATTCAGAAGAAAATGGTTTTAGAAATATTTGGTTATCAGGACCTGTAAAAAAAGTATTTGATGGAAGTATTGACATCTGAATATGAAATAGCCAAAATAGAGGATTCAAAATTGATTCCTAGAGATGGTACTTTGCTCTGGGTTTGGCATGCGGATAAAACTCCTTCCCACATAGGGATATCAATAAAAGGCTCTTATTACAGCCTTAAGGCGAATGGCAAAGACGAAGGCTTAGTTCTCTCTTTAATTGAATCGATTGTAGAAAAGAAAAAAATTAAAACCTTAGTTTTTTCGTTGGACAGGGAGTTTTTAATTGAAGAGATTAATACTGTTTTCTCTCAATTCACAGAAACAGTTCCTTTAAAAACCACTTGCCTAAATCCAATTAAATCACTGTTAAATTTTAATGAGGTCGGGAAGTTGTCAGAATTACTTTCTACTTTAGATGCTAACGGTTTAATCTCGGGAGTTTATGGTTATAATATTGATAATCAGTTTGGTGGATTGAAAAAATATACAGAGCAAGATATTCATTCTCGATTGGAAAAATTAAGAGATGAGTGATTCTTCCATCTTTTTACGCTACATTGAAACAAAAGACGCTGAACAAGTTCTTGATTGGGAAAACAATGAAGAAAACTGGGCGGTGAGCGAGAATGATTCACCGTATTCTATTTACGACATTCTAGTATTGATTGGAGAATTGCAAAATATCCAAAAAGCAAAACAAGCTAGATGGATGATTTGCTCAAACATTGATGAAGAAGCAATTGGCAATGTCGATTTAACAGAAATTGACTTCGAAAACAAACAAGCGACAGTTGGAATTTTAATTGCAGACAAGGAAT
>DQTF01000169.1 GCA_015662935.1 Crocinitomicaceae bacterium
AAAACAATTTATACTATGAGTGAAGGTAAAGTTCCTGGAAAAGGATTAGGTGTCGCAGCAATGGTTGTCGGCATAGTAGCTATCGTTTTAGCATTTTTAACTCTTGGAGTTACAACGGGTGTTGTTGCTATCTGATTAGGAGTTGCAGGATTTGTAATGGCTAACAAAGCAAAAGCAAAAAACATGATGGCAATTGTTGGTATCGTATTGGGTGTTGCTGCAATTGGATTAAGTTATTACCAATTAAGTAGAGTTGAAGCAGCTTTAGAAGAGGGAGGTTTCACTGAAGATTCTATTAACGATATGTTCAAAGATGCAATGGAAGAAGCAGCGAATGAAGCAGCTAACAACTAGGCATTAGATTATATAAAAAAACCATCCCCATTTATTTGGTGGATGGTTTTTTTATGTTGTTACTTTATTGAAAATTTGAATTACACATTTAAATAGAACTGTTCAATTATGAAAAAACTTGTTTACATCTGCTCTTTTATAATAATGAATGCTTGTGGACAAACAGATTCTTCGCATAATTCATTAAGAACTGTAGAGTCACAACTTGTTAAAGAACAGAACCTCATCAACCCAGAAGGTAAGACAATTGCTGCTCGTTTCAACACGCCAATTACCTTTAATAGAATAGAATCGGACTTAAGTTCCTTTGAATTCTATTTACAGAACCTTCCTTTAAAAAATCACGGAACATTGGTTCATCATTATGATGGTACAACTAAAGAGAATTACAATGTCTATGAAGCTGTAGTTGATTTAGAAATTGGAAAGCGAGATCTTCATCAATGTGCAGATGCGATTATGCGATTGCGTGCAGAATTTTTGTGGAATCAAAAACGATACGATGAAATTCATTTTAATTTTACTAATGGCTTTCGTGTTGATTATTCTGAATGGATGAAAGGACGAAGAGTCGTTATTAAAGGAAACAAAACTTACTGGAATAATCGCTATTCTCCATCCAATTCCTACCAAGATTTTTGGAAATACCTGGAATTAATTTTCAGCTATGCTGGAACACTTTCTTTATCCAAGGAATTAAAACCTGTTTCATTAACAGAATTAAAAATTGGCGATGTTTTTATCAAAGGAGGTTCTCCAGGTCATGCCGTGATTGTAGTTGATGTAGCTGTAAACGCTGAAGGGGAAAAACTCTTCTTATTAGCACAATCTTACATGCCAGCACAAGATTTGCAGATATTGAAAAACCCTAATAATTCTGCTAGTCCTTGGTACTCTGTGAGAGAGTGTGAAAACTGGCTAGAAACACCTGAGTGGGGATTTAAAAGCAGTAGTTTAACGAGGTTTTAATATAAACCTCTTATCTTTCTTGACTTATGAGGTCAATTTTAACTCTTTTCTTTGCGATAGCGATACTTGTTGGTTGCTCTTTCTCCAAAAAAAAAGCATATAAATATTTCATTCAGGCAAAACAAAATGCTCCTTACGACGTTATCATTGTACCTGGAGTTCCGCATAATGGAGAGTCTTGGTCTTCTGTCATGAAGATTCGTGTGAGTTGGGCAGATTATTTATACAAAAATGATATTACCAAGAACATCATTTTTTCTGGAGGAGCTGTTTACACAAAATATTCTGAAGCGAAAATAATGGCAGAATATGGCAAGGCGTTGGATATTCCAAGTGAGCACATTTTTACAGATACTATTGCCGAACACAGCTCTGAAAATGTCTATTATTCTTATTTAATTGCGAAAGAAAATGGGTTTAAAAGAATCGCATTAGCAACAGATCCTTTTCAAGCTAAATCATTGAGAGGTATGATTCAAAAATTGGAATTGCCCATTGATTTAATTCCAATTGTCTATGATACCATCCTAAAATACAAACTCGCCGAACCAACTATTTCTTTTGAATCGGCAATAGAAAGTCCATTTACATCAATCAAGGATAGAGAATCATTCTTCACTCGTTTGAAAGGAACAGCTGGGAGACATATTCTTTTTTATGAAGATGATTTGCCCAATCAAAAAACGATTGATAAGTTTAGGAAGAAAGGGAGATTAATTCTGGAATAAAGACCATTATATAACATAAGGTTGGTCAAATATCACTTACATCTCGCCTTCCAAATACTTAGCTGTAAATGAAATATTCTTGCTTTTCTTTACAATGCTTTCTGGTGTGCCTGAGCAAACAATCTCACCACCGTATTTTCCTCCTTCTGGACCAATATCGACAATGTAATCTGCCACTTTGATAATATCGAGGTTATGCTCAATCACCAAAACAGTATTTCCTTCATCAACCAGTTTTTGGAGAACTATCAGTAGCATTTTAATGTCCTCAAAATGCAAGCCTGTAGATGGCTCATCGAGAATGTACATCGTGTTTCCTGTTCCTTTTTTTGATAATTCTGCAGAAAGTTTAATTCGTTGCGCTTCTCCACCTGAAAGAGTCGTTGAAGGTTGTCCTAACTTCACATATCCTAAACCAACGGAAACCAACGTTGAAAGGATTCTGTGTATCTTCGGAATACTTGCAAAGAACGGAGAAGCAGACGCAATGGTCATTTCCAACACATCACTGATAGACTTCCCTTTGAAACGAACCTCCAATGTTTCTCGATTGTAGCGTTTTCCATTGCAGGTTTCACATTCTACCAAAACATCGGGTAAGAAGTTCATTTCAACGACTTTCATCCCACCACCTTTACACGTTTCGCATCTTCCGCCAACGACATTGAAAGAAAAACGACCTGGTTTATATCCCCTAATTTGTGCTTCGGGTAAACTAGCAAAAATACTGCGAATTTCATCGAATAATTTGGTATAAGTCGCAGGATTAGAGCGAGGTGTTCTACCGATTGGACTTTGATCTATCTCAATGACTTTATCTAAATGTTGCATTCCATAAATAGACTTATAAGGCAACGGTTTTTTTACTCCGTGATAGATTTCTTTCAACAAAATCGGATACAAAGTTTGATTAATCAACGATGATTTTCCACTCCCTGACACGCCTGTTACGCAGGTCATTGTCCCCAATGGAATCGTCAAGTTTACATTCTGTAAATTCCGTCCCGTTGCACCTTTCAGAATCAACTTCTTGCCGTTTCCTTTTCTGCGTTTCTTTGGTATTTCAATCTTTCTTTTTCCCGTTAAATATTGGTTGGTCAATGAATTCTC
>DQTF01000050.1 GCA_015662935.1 Crocinitomicaceae bacterium
TGTTATTACTAAAGCATCTGCCATCTCCATGATTCCCTTTTTGATACCTTGCAACTCATCACCTGCTCCAGACAACATCAAAAGCAAGAAAAAATCGACCATAGATTTAACAACAGTTTCGGATTGACCCACGCCAACTGTTTCTATTAATATCACATCAAAACCAGCGGCTTCACAAAGGATGATAGTTTCTCTCGTTTTTCTTGCTACTCCCCCCAAGGTGTCACCAGCAGGAGAAGGTCGAATAAAAGCATTCTGCTCTACAGATAAATCGTGCATCCTTGTTTTGTCTCCGAGAATAGAACCTCCGGAAATAGAGCTAGTAGGGTCTACAGCAAGTACTGCCAATTGATGCCCTTTCTCAATGAGAACCTTACCGAAAGATTCAATAAACGTAGATTTACCTACTCCAGGTACACCTGTTATACCAACACGTATAGAGTTTCCACTGATTTTCAAGCAACGTTGAACTAACTCATTTGCATCTTTTCGATGATTAGAATTCTGACTCTCAACCAAAGTTATTCCAGAACTCAAAGCCACACGATCGCCTCGTTTAATTCCATCAAAAATCTCTTCGGGATTCATCTTTTTTAGATGTTCCTGTCGCTTTTTAACCCAATCGGTGATGTTCTTTTTCTTCATTTAAAGATTATACTTTTATAAAATTAGGCTTAATTGATAAAAGTTAGGCTGATATTAGGTAATTATTTTCAATTAGGCAAAACTTAATTATCAGAATTCTCCACACTAAAAACGACAATTAACGCAACGAGTGGATGTTATTGCTAAGGATAATGAACTAAGTTATTTGGATACGTCAGGGACGTATAGTTGAATTAGTTATAAAGCATTGTCACAATTTTCCCTTTCCTTTTGCCTAGGTCAATATTAACTAACTCTTTCTGTGCTTTTACCTTTAAATTGAATGGAGCAACTAACAAATCCACTCCACTACCCTTCTTCAATCTTGTTCCTTGCCCTGAAATGATGTCTTTATTGGAAATAAATTCTCCTTCTGGTAGGTGTTCAGTCAGAATCACATATCTATAGTTCTTCAATTTACTTACAACACTTTGTATTTCTGAATTCGATAAATGTTGGAGAACTTGTCGTACTATTGCGCAATCTCCTTTGGGTAAATCATCCTCTGCGATATTCAAACAATGAAATTCTAAATTCTCTGTCTTATACTTTTCTTTATTACGAACAATTAAATCAGGTACAATATCAATCGCAATGAATTTCTTAGAAAATTTAACCAATTCTTTACCTACATTAAAATCACCGCAACCTAAATCACAAACTTCTAGGGGTTCAGCAAAAGAGGTGAGAAAAGAGGTCAATGCATCGATATAGGGATTCACTATTTCAGGTAAATGCGAACCTTCTCCAGAATAAAAATCATCGTTATTCCTTCCCCAAAGATGTTGCGTATAAATTTGCTCCATTGCATCTTTGGTTGGCCAAGGTTTCTTTATTCGATTAACCATTAGCTGTTATTTTGGTTCTTTTCGAAATGCTTTCAAGAGAATAAAACTCACAACAAAAACTGCCACAAATGCAAAGACGGAAAGCAGTATTGCTCCAATAAAGTATTGCGTGACATTCGTTTTAATATCATCCAAAGAATAATTGAATATTGCTGAGCCATCAACTTCTCCTGCAACGAAGAATTGTCCTACAAGCAAACTCCCAAAAATAATTAGCGGAATCATTGGTGGAATAGAAATATTTGCAGCAGTGATGAATAAAACTTTGTTTAACTTCATCATAACGGCAAGTGGAATCCCTACGAGCAACTGAAATCCCCAAATGGGGAAAACCCCCATAAAAACACCAAACCCTAAGGATGTTGCTTTGCGAATATTTGATTCATCTGGCTTTATTGCTTCGTGCTTGATTAAGCGAACAGTATCCATCGAAAACAACTTCTTCGGATAATAATAAAACAATGCGCCGAGTACTAAAACAGAATTTAAAACACTAATTCTGAAAAAATCTCTTGCCGGACGAAAATGAGAAACACGTTCATCCATCTCATACAAAACACGAATTTTAACCGGAATAAACTTCACATTATTCCAAGCCAACCGAACAATTACTTCTATTTCAAATTCAAATTTTTTGGTAAAGAACTTCATTTTCTTCATTGGAGCAAGTGGATACAAACGAAAACCAGTTTGTGTATCAGGAAGTGAAATCCATGTTTCTAGTTTGAACCAGAAATTAGAGAGTTTATTCCCAAAAGAACTTTTCCCAGGAACACCATCTTGCTCCATATCTCGAGACCCCATAATCAATGCCTCAGGGTTCTTCTCCGCTTCTGCAACGAGCAAGGGTATATCTTCAGGGAAATGTTGCCCGTCAGAATCAATGGTCACTGCATTTTCAAATCCCAACTCAATTGCTTTGCGAAAACCTTTTCGAAGTGCCATTCCCTTTCCGATGTTTACTTCGTTCTCCACCAGTGTAATACGTTCTCCAAAAGTTGCTAAAATTTCCGGTGTAGAATCATTGCATCCATCGTCAACTACAATAATGGTAGTGTCTCCAACAACCGCAATGATTCTTTGGAGAACATCTTTGATGGTCTTTTTGTTATTGTACGTAGGTACGATAATACATCCTTTAATCTTCGAAAGCATCTTTCTTTTTTGAGAGTGTAAAAATAGGAGAATTTTAGAACTGTAGCGATGTTGTCCGACTATTTTGACCGTTGCTCTTTTCTGTATTCGACTTTTCGACTTCGTTTATTCATAATTCATTAATTCAAATAGTTTGGCAAAATCATTGTATGTTTGCAAGGAAATTGAAATACACAAATGAGATTATTTACTTTACTTTTCTTGCTCATTACCCTTGGTAGTTCTGCTACGATTAATAAAAGCACCTATTTCTCCGTTTTTGAATCCCATTCAATTTCAAGAATTGAAGCTCAAATCGTTTCAATAAAAAAAGAAAAAGCATCCACAGACAAAGATGCATTTTTAGGAGCGATGATTATGAAGAAAGCACAATTCATGAAGACTCCCAAAGAAAAAATTGCTGTTTTTAAAGAAGGAAAAATGCTTCTAGAAAATGCCATTCGAAAACGACCTGGGAAAACGACCTATCGTTTTTTGCGTCTAGCAATTCAAGAGAATTGTCCAAAAATATTGAAATACAATACAAAAATAGAAGAGGATAAAAAAAATGTTATGCAGAATTTAAGTTCTCTTGATAATGCTACCAAAACAGCTGTCGTATCTTATTTTAAAAAGTAAAAAAAATCATTTAAATATTCGCTGTTATTATTTAATTAGTTTTGTAGACATAAACCTAGTATTGCTATATAAACTCTAAAGATTAATTAAGTTATGTTTAATTCAGTTATTACCGGCTCAGGTGCATATATACCAAAAAAAGAAGTTAAAAACAGTGATTTTATCAAAAGTCATTTTTACAATTCCGATGGGGAAGTAATTAAAACTGACAGTAAAGAAATAATTAAAAAATTTGAAGATATTACTGGGATTAAGTCAAGACGTTACTTGAAAGATACCCAATCTTGTTCTGTTATTGCAAGCATAGCTGCGCAAAATGCTATAGAAAACTCAGGAGTGAATCCGGAAGAAATTGACATGATTATTGTTGCTCAAAACTTCGGTGATGTCATTGAAGGATCTAATCAAAGTGACAATGTCCCAAGCATAGCTTCCCGTGTAAAACATCAACTTGGTATAAAGAATGAATTTTGCATTCCTTATGATATTATTTTCGGATGTCCAGGTTGGATTCAAGGAATGATTCAAGCTCATATGTTTATTCAATTAGGAGAAGCTAAAAAATGTCTAGTGATTGGTTCAGAAGCCCTTTCTAGAGTTGTCGATCCACATGACAGAGATACAATGATTTTTGCTGACGGTGCTGGAGCTGTTATTTTAGAAGGTAAAAAAGAATCTACAAAAAGAGGCATACTAACACATGCGACTGTGTCACATACAGAGGAAGAGAAAGACTTTTTGTATTTAGGAGAAAGTTACAATAAGAAAAATGATCAAACAAAATTCATTAAAATGAATGGTCATAGGATTTACTCCTATTCTTTGACTCAAGTTCCAAAAGCAATTAAATTCTGTCTTGACAAAATTGATTTACACTTATCCGTAATCGACAAAATTCTGATTCATCAAGCAAATGAAAAAATGGACGAGGCAATTGTCAAACGTTTGTATAAATCTTTTAGTCTAGCTATTCCTGAAAACATTATGCCGATGACAATTGATGAATTAGGAAATAGCTCAGTTGCAACTGTTCCAACACTTTACGATATGATCATGAGAGGCAACCTTGCTAAACATTCTATTAATGAAGGGGATACACTTTTATTTGCATCTGTTGGGGCAGGAATGAACATCAATTGCTTTGCATACAGATGTTAATCATCTTAACTTATTAAATCATTATCTTCGTTTCAAACTTTAGTCAATGAAAATCCTTGCGATAAACTATTCTCAATCTGGTCAACTAGATAATATCATGTCTAACTTCCTTTCTCCTATTGAGAATTGTGACATTGACCGTATTCATTTGCAACCAGAAAAATCTTTTGCTTTTCCATGGCCAACGGACAACTTCTACGATATCATGCCAGAAACTGTTCTTGAAGAAGCAATACCATTAAAAAAAGTTACTTTCAAAGAAGAAAAATACGACCTAATTATTTTGGGCTATCAACCCTGGTTTCTTTCTCCATCAATGCCTACTGCAGCGTTATTACAATTAAAAGGATTTACAAGTCGACTTAACAATACAAAAGTTATAACCGTTATCGGTGCCAGAAATATGTGGCTAAATTCGCAAACAAGTGTTGTAGAACAGATTACAAATGCCGGTGGAGAAATGGTTGGAAATCTTGCACTCGTTGATAGATCACCGAATCATTTGAGCGCTATCAGCATTGCTCATTGGATGATGACAGGAAAAAAAACCAA